>JALQUY010000049.1 GCA_023260615.1 Schleiferiaceae bacterium | reverse complement strand
GACAATACCTTGCTTTTTCCTGCAGGCGACAGTGCCTTTACGCCCTTTTTTGAAAAAATGGACCGCTTGGTTTTTGCCGGCGAAGAAGCGATCAACATCGTACACATGGGGGGCTCTCACGTCCAGGCGGGGCTATTGACAGATGCCATTCGCTACCATCTGCAGGCGACAGCGCCCGGGCTGATGGGGGAGCGCGGCTTCTTTTTTCCATTCAGCCTTGCTCGGACGAATAACCCGTCGAGCTATAAGGTTTGGACCAACAACATCAACCAGTGGACGGGGCAGCGCTGTTCCGTGCCCAGCCATGAAGGCCCTTGGGGGGTATCGGGGATTCGAGCTTGGACCCGAGACAGCACAGCTCAGGTTAAAATCTACAGCACGGAAGAGCCCTTTGGATTCACCCATGTGCGCATTTTTGCGGCGCCGAGCGATTCCTCGTATGGGGTGGCCTTTGGTGGATCACCAGATACGGTTTGGTACAATGCAGCGCTCCAGGCTTGCGAGGCTCAGTACCTTAGCCCGCAGGACACGGTGGCGTTCCAGCTCTATCGTTCCCACCCGGATCAGAACTCTTTCTCCTTGGAGGGCGTACAAGTGATGAACCAACCGGTGGGCTTGCGCTACCACGCCATCGGGGCCAATGGTGCAGCGACGCATAGCTACCTCAAATGTGAACGTTTTGTGGACCAGTTGAGCGCCTTCCCCCCGGATGTAGTGATTTTTGGCTTGGGGATTAACGACGCCTACAAGCCTGCTGGACAGTTTGATTCAACGGCCTACGAGCAGAACTACGATAGTTTGATGACGTGGATTCGGAGCGTGAATCCGCAAGCCGCCTTCATCTTTTTGACGAACAACGACAGCTACTACAAGGGCCGCTACAATCCGCATGGCGACGTGGTCTACCGCTGCATGCTGCGCTTAGCCGAGCGCAATGGGGCAGCCGTACACGATTTTTACCACCTCATGGGAGGTGCGCGCTCCATGTCCTACTGGATTCGGAAAGGCTGGGCCGCCAAAGACGGCATCCACATGACCCGAGCGGGCTATGCCATTCAAGCCGATTGGTTGGCCCACGCCATAGCGGACTGGTATGTGGAGCGCTACGATCGAGCCTCGGTCCCAGAACCACCAACGCCTGACGTCCCATGATGGATTGGCTTTTGCACCAGTTGCCCATTTGGCTGGCCTTTAGCGCCAAGCAGCCTATCATCTTCACGGAGGTGGGATTCTGGGTCTTCTTTGCCCTTGTGTTAACCGTTTACCAAGGCGTGCACAAGCGTTTAGCACTCCGAAACGCCTTCCTCTTCCTCGTCAGCGTATACTTCTACTACAAGACGAGCGGCACCTTCTTCTTCCTTCTGCTTTTCTCTACGCTGGTGGATTACTCCATCGGTGAACAACTCTACCGAACCTCCACCGAATGGAAGCGTAAAACCTGGGTCGCGCTAAGTGTCATCACCAATTTGGGCGTTCTCTTTTACTTCAAGTACCCCTACTTCTTTGCGGAGTTCCTGGCGGATGGCTTCGGCATCGAATGGACGCCCGTGGCGCATTACGCCCAAGTGAGCAACAGCCTTTTTGGGACCGACTTTGTGGAAGACCGCATCCTGCTGCCGGTGGGAATTTCCTTCTACACCTTCCAGTGCATGAGCTATACGATAGACATTTACCGCCGTCAAATTGAGCCGGTCAAAAGTGTCTTGGACTTTGGCTTTTACGTCAGCTTTTTCCCGCAATTGGTGGCGGGTCCCATCGTTCGCGCGTCCGAATTCATTCCCCAGCTCTACAAACCCTACACGTTAAGCCGCGCCGCTTTTGGTATGGCCTTCTTCTGGATCCTCAACGGGCTGCTCAAGAAGCTCATCTTGGCGGACTACATCGCGAGCAATTTTGCAGACCGCGTATTCTCGCAACCCACCCTTTACAGCGGCTTAGAGTGCTTGCTGGCCCTCTTTGCGTACTCCCTTCAGGTCTACGCCGACTTTAGCGGCTACACCGATGTGGCCATTGGCGTGGCCATGCTCATGGGCTTCACCCTCACCAAGAACTTTAACTCGCCCTACAAGGCGGTGAGCGTGTCGGATTTTTGGCGCCGTTGGCACATTTCGCTGAGCACGTGGCTGCGCGACTACCTCTACATTCCCTTGGGGGGCAACCGCCAAGGTTCGTTTGCGTCCTACACCATTGTCTTTGTGGCCCTCTTTGTGGTGAGCATGATGGCAGACTCCTTCTTGGTGCCCGTGGCCTTTGCCGGCGGTATTCTGCTCCTCTTTGTGCTTACGCGTTTCATTCGCGCATTCCGCCAATGGTTGAATACCAACATCAACGTCATGCTGACCATGCTTTTGGGCGGTTTTTGGCACGGTTCGTCTTGGAATTTTGTCACCTGGGGCGGATTGAATGGTCTGGGTCTCGTGGTGTACAAGCTCTGGTCCAAAATTCGTCCCTGGAACCCCCGGTCCACTTGGGTGGGGCGTCTCTTTGGCGTGGCGACGACCTTGTTTTTTATCACGTTGACGCGGGCATGGTTCCGTGCTCCGGGTTGGGACGAGGCGATTAGCCTCTTAACGCGTACTTGGACCGCCATGGACTGGACACTGGCGGACGATATTTTCATCGGCTTTTGGAAGCCCCTGTCTGTGATGGTGCTGGGCTACCTCATACACTGGATTCCTTCCGCCATTAAGGAACGCTACCGTCAAGCGTTTGCGGGTGCGCCAATAGGGCTGCAAATGGCAGTCGCGCTCATCGCCGTGCTGGTCATTTACCAGAGCCTTTCAGCGGACAGTCAGCCTTTTATCTACTTCCAGTTCTAACGACCGCGAGGAGGGGATACTCTTCCGTTTTTGGCTTCGCGCGCCGAATGGCTTCCGTGTAGCCCCGGTAGATTTTCGCAAGTTTCAAGGTTTTGCGTGCGTAGTGAGCGCCGGGGCCCTTGGCGACTTGGTCTACGTGGCCGGTCCAGAAGGTGGGGTCAAAGCCTTTTTTCTCCGCGAGGTCGGCGGCACGCGCCACGGGGGTGGGGCCGGTGTTGTAAGAGGCTAGGATGAAGGGGAGTCGGCTTTCCGCGGGGACGCCGCGCTGCTTCCAAAATTGATCGAGGAAGCGCAGGTATTTGATGCCGGCTTTGATGTTGCTTTCGGGTCGGTAGAGGTTGAGACTGTCAATGCCCAATCGTCGCGCCGTATTGGGAATCAGTTGCATCACGCCAACAGCCCCAGCGGGCGAAACGATGTCGCTGCGGAATCGACTCTCCACATAGGCCAATGCGGTGAGCGTGTAGGGATCGATCCAATCGCTCTTGGCAAAGATGCCGTCGTAGGGAGAAAGCGCGATGGGCTCCAGCCAGTCGTTCACATAGGCGGTCTTGCTGTAAAAGCCTTTGATGCGGGCTGCGCGCTTGCTTTGAAGGAAATCGTTCATGGAGGTGACCAAAAGACTGTCCTTGCTTCGTGCCGCCCAATGGAAGCTGCCTGGGAAATGGGCAACCACTTCATTGGGGTAGTTCTTCAGACCGGGCAGGTAGAGGTCGGGGAGGATCCATCCGTTTTCGGTGGGGTCCAAATGCCGCCACATGGTACTCGATGCGATGACCAAGGGGAGGCTGTCTGATTGGGCAAGAAATTCGGACAACTTGGGGTACTCCGAAAGCCATCGGATGCTATCTGAAGCGCCCCACTGGACCCACTCAAACGTGCGAACAGGGGCGGAGGTCGTGAAGCCTTCTCGTTGCAGGAGGGGAATGTTTCCCGCGGCCACATCAGCACGGCCCACCTGCACCCAGGCCAAAGCTTCTTCCGCGGAACGTGCAAAGAGCCATTCGATGCGCTGTGGGATGGCGTCGTCCCAAGCCTCCAACAAGGCGAATTCGTAACCAATTTGCTTACCGTCCTCAATCTGCAGGCAGCCAGCGTCTGGGACAAAGGCTACGCGGACGGTTCCATTGTCGCGGCGGTCGCTCGCTTCCCATTGGGCGGTTTCAATCATATCCAATGGCTCGCCCGGCGACCCTACAAAGAGGACCGCGATTACCACAGGATAGGACCAACGCCAGCGCCAAAGCATGGCCCCAAGGTCGGCAAAATGCGGGTATCTTTGGCGGCATGATGCTCGGACTCCAACTTCCCTCTGATCCGCGCTGGGCACACGCCGCGGAAGATCAAATCGAAGAAATTCTCACAGACCACGCCTACTGCGAACAAAAAGCCGCATCTACGGCCATTTCGCTTATGATTACCTACCCGGAATTAAGTGATTTGGTGACGGAGATGGCTGCTTTGGCGCGCGAAGAAATGAGCCATTTTGAAATGGTGCACAAGCGAATTTTGGACCGTGGCTTGACGCTAGGGAAGGAGCGCAAAGACGAATACGTGCACGCCGTCATGGCCTATTTCCCGAAAACTGGGGACCGAATGCTCCGCCTGGTGCACCGCCTGCTCGTTTGCGCCCTCATTGAAGCCCGGTCCTGCGAGCGCTTTAAGGTCTTGTCCGAAAACATTCAGGACCCCGAACTCTCTACCTTCTACGCCCGTCTCATGGCTTCCGAAGCCAACCACTACACCCTCTTTTTGAAGTTTGCCCGCCAGTATGGGGGCCGCGCACCCGTGGATGAGCTGTGGAAGGGCTTGCTCGCCTATGAGGCGAAGATCATTGCTCAGTTTTCGGACGGAAAACGCGTCCACGGCTAGTCGAAAAAAAGCACAGTCCGCCGCGCCAAGGGGAGGGAATTTGACCCGACCTTTGGGGCCATGGAAAGCAACACTCCCTTGCAGCTTACGGCTTTGAATGCCGTTCACAAAGCATTGGGCGCCAAGATGGTACCCTTCGCCGGTTATGAAATGCCCGTTCAATACGCCGGTGTAACGGTGGAGCACCACGCCGTCCGTCAGGCGGTGGGTGTTTTTGACGTTTCCCACATGGGCGAATTCTACGTGGAAGGTCCAGACGCCTTGGCCTTCCTGCAAGCGGTCACCTCCAACGACGTGGCCAAACTCTTTCCAGGCAAAGTGCAATACTCCTGCTTGCCCAACAACGATGGCGGTATTGTCGATGACTTGCTCGTCTACTGTTTTTCGGAAACCAAATACTTACTCGTGGTCAACGCCTCCAACATGGCTAAAGATTGGGCTTGGTTGCTGAGCAAAAAAGGCGCTTTCGACGTGGAAATGCGCGACGAGTCATCCGATACCTCTTTACTGGCTGTTCAGGGTCCCTTGGCCGCTAAAGCGCTCCAAAGTCTGACGGATCTGGACCTCGACAGCATGAGCTACTACACCTTTGGGGTGGGCAGCTTTGCCGGATGCGAAGACATTTTGGTTTCGGCTACGGGGTACACGGGTGCAGGCGGCTTTGAGATCTACATGCCAAATTCCTGTGCCGTCCAAATTTGGAACGCCATCTTCCAGCACGGCGAAAGCTTGGGCATCGTCCCCGTGGGTTTGGGCGCACGCGACACGCTCCGCCTCGAAATGGGTTTCTGCCTCTACGGAAACGACATCAACGACAGCACTTCGCCCATTGAAGCGGGCTTGGGCTGGATCACCAAATTCACCAAGGACTTCACGAACTCGGTTGCCCTCAAGGCCCAAAAAGATGCAGGCGTCACGCGCAAGCTCGTTGGCTTTGAACTCATGGATCGCGGTGTGCCCCGCCACGACTATCCTATCACGGATGAGGCCGGTACGGTCATAGGCATCGTTACGTCCGGCACCATGGCGCCCTCTGTAGGGAAAGCCATTGGCATGGGCTATGTGCCCACCGAGCTTTCGGCACCTGGAAGCACGATCTACGTGGAAATCAGAGGCAAACTTTTGAAAGCGGAAGTCGTCTCCCTACCTTTTTGGAAGGCTAACTAAGGCCCTTTTTGAACTATGGAGACCTACAAATTGGACCGAACGGATAAAGAAATTCTTCGTCACCTCCTCGAGGACGCGCGCAAAACCTACACGGACATCGCCAAGGACCTGCAAGTCTCTCCCGGTACCGTGCACGTCCGCGTGAAGAAAATGGAGAAGGCGGGCATCATCCGCGGCGCCAGTCTCCAGCTCGATTACGAGCAACTAGGCTACGGCTTCATCGCCTTTGTGGGCATTTACCTGAGCAAGACCTCCAGCACGCACGATGTCATCGTGGCGCTTCAAGCCATTCCCGAAGTCACTGTGGCGCATATCGCCACTGGCCGCTTTGGTATTTTCGCCAAAATCCGCTGTACGGACACCAAGCACGCCAAAGACATCATCTTCAAAATCAGCGATATTCCGGGTGTAACTAACACGGAAACCATGATCGCTTTGGAAGAGTGCATCAACAGCAGCAAGTCTTTGCTTGCCAGTATTCTAGACGAGTTGCCTGCCGCGGGAGAAGAGGCTTGAACGCTCAGAGGAGCCCAGTAAGTTTGCGAACCGCGTAGGAAGCGGCATGCAAACCAAAGGCCGCAGGAATCCACGCTGAGGTCCCGTAAAAGGACTTTTTGAAATTGCTGCCGTCCGTCAAACGCACCGACTCGGGATTCGCCAACTCAGTGGAAAAAATCACTGGAAAGCCCTTTTTGATCTTATACTCTCGGCCCAAACGCTTCCGAATGTGCTTCGCGAAGGGGCAATTGTAACTGCGCTCCAACTTCGCAATCTGAATCTTGCTGGGGTCCAAACGTCCCCCTGCGCCCATGGACGAAATAAAAGGCAATTTGGCCTGAAGTGCCGTCACGATGAAATTCAATTTGGGCTGCACACTGTCTATGCAATCCAATGCGAAATCAAATCCCGGCTGACTAATCAGTGCGCGCATGGCTTCGGGCGTCAAGAATTCGTCATGGGTATGCACCACCACGTCCGGGTTGATGTCCTTCACGCGTGCCTCCAATAAGGCCGCCTTTTTCTGTCCATGTGTGGAGGAAAGGGCCTGCAACTGGCGGTTGCGGTTGGTAGGATCTACCACATCGCCGTCGACGAGCGTGAGGGTGCCCACACCGGAGCGGGCCAAAAATTCCACGGCAAAACTGCCTACGCCTCCCAATCCCACCACCAGAACATGCGCCTTTTGCAAGCGCTCAATAGCGTCTGGGCCAATGAGGAGTTCAGTACGTTCGAGCCAATGCGGAGTCATACGGGCGCGAAGATAAGAATTAGCTGGAGGGCTAGGTGGCTAGAGAGCTCGGGCTGCGCCCTGTAGCTAGAGAGCACGCGCTTCGCGCTGTAGCTTTTCGCTTAAACGCTTAATCTCTTTTACCCTTAAACTTTGTGGTGGATCTTCGCTGCGCGCCGGGACTTTCCGTTGCTGTGCTAAGCACTAGCCCTTTAGCCCTCTAGCCTCTAGCTGAGCAAGTGCAGCGCCCGTTTCATCGGGCGCTGCGCGCAGCTCAATAGTAGGATTTCCGTCGAACGCCCGCCATGTGCTTAGCGAGGCGCATAACTTGGCGCGTATAGCCGTATTCGTTGTCGTACCAAACGTAGAGTACCACGTTTTTACCATCGCTGTGGACGATGGTGGCCTCGCTATCAAAGATGGAGCAGCAGGAATCGCCGACTATGTCGCTGGAAACCAATTCGGGGCTGACGGAGTACTTGATTTGTTCCACCAGGGGCCCGCTGAAAGCGGCCGCTTTGAGGGCGGCATTCAATCCGTCGCGGTCGGTGGCTTTTTCCAAGTTTAGTTTCAAAATGGCCAGTGAGCCGTTGGGCACGGGAACGCGAATGGCGTTGCTCGTGAGTTTGCTGCCTAAGCCGGGAATGGCTTTGTCGACGGCTTGGCCGGCGCCCGTTTCGGTGATGACCATGTTAACGGCTGCTGCGCGTCCACGGCGGTATTTTTTATGCATGTTGTCGACCAAATTTTGGTCGTTCGTGTAGGCGTGAATGGTTTCGATATGCCCTTGGACGATGCCAAATTGGTCTTGAATCACCTTGAGAACGGGGGTGATCGCGTTGGTGGTGCAAGATGCAGCTGATTGAATGGCGTTGTTTTGGTGCTCGCCCATGTGGTTGACGCCAAAAACAATATTCGGCACACCCTTGCCGGGTGCCGTCAGCAAAACTTTGGCAATGCCTTTGGAGGCCAAATGCCGGCTCAAGGCTTCTTTGTCCCGGAAGGCGCCGGTGTTGTCCACCACGAGGGCGTTTTGAATGCCCAAAGCTTCGTAGTCGATGTCTTCTGGGGCATCCGCGGAGACGATGGCTACGGGGCGGCCGTTAATAATCAACTGCTGACGCTCGTGGTCCGCTTCAACGGTCCCTGGGAAGGAGCCGTGAATGGAATCTACACGTAGGAGGGAGGCACGCTTTTCCAGGGACATGGGGTCGCTACCTCGGGCGACGATGGCGCGGAGGCGAAGCTGGGTGCCGCGGCCTTCTTGGGCGATGAGTTCACGAGCGACGAGGCGGCCAATTCGGCCAAATCCATAGAGAACCACGTCCACGGGATCGGTGTTGGGGTTGTCACCGTTGCAGTAGCCGCGGAGTTTGGCGTCCAGGAAGGCCTTTCGGTTCAAATACACGCCGGCCTCACGCTTCCATTCCGTGGCCAAACGGCCAATATCGACGCTTGCGTTCTGGACTTTACTGGCCGTGAGCGCTTCCGCTATAGCCAAGGTGTCGTTGATGCTCAGGGATTCGCCTGCCATGATGGAGGCGTGCACGTGGGCTTGAAGCATTTCGGAGGGACGCTGGTCCACCAAAGGTTGGCGGTAGAGGACAGCACGGACATTGCGGTCAAAAAAAAGGTCGCCAACCAACTTGATCAAAGCGGTGGCGGCCTTTTCGTTTTTGACGCGCTCGGACACCGAAAGGGTGTAGGATTCGAGCGTAGGATTCATCAAGGGAGTGATTGAAAGGTTGTGCTACAAAGGTATTGGGCACCTGATGGAGGGCCAACCAAATATTCAAGAATTTATATGCTGTAAGTGGCTAATAAATAGGTTTTTAGGTCAAAATACTTGGTGTGATTTTGACACTTAGTTCCCAAGTAAAATGCCAAAAAAAAAGCCCACCCCGGTGTCCGAGGTGGGCTAGAGGTTTTAGATTCAAAAGCTTAGAGGCCGAAGGCAAAGTAGTCAGGTCGGCCATCGGGGCGGTAGCCCTGCAAGAGGACGCCGTCGCCGGGATTGAGCTGACCAAGAATTTTGCGCACATCGTCCTGGGAGCTAACAGGACTGTTGTTCAACTTGATGAGAATGAAACCATTGGGGACACCCGCTTCTTTCAGCTTTCCGTTGCCCACATTGGTAATCTTCACACCGCTGCGCAGTCCATAGCGGCCCCGATCTTCCTGACTCAAGGCTTCAAAGGTGGCGCCTAGCGTCTGCATTTCCTCCAAATCTTCCTTTTTAATGACGTCCGTGTTGCCTTCTCGGTTTCGGAGTGTCACGTTGAAGGTCTTCGACTTGCCGTCGCGCAAGACGGTCACGTCCAACTTGTCGCCAGGTCGACGGCTGCCGATGACTTCTAACAATTCACTGCTGCGCTTGATGGTCTTGCCCCCTGCGCCCACAATGACGTCGCCTTTTTCCATACCCGCTTTTTTGGCGGCCCCGTTGTCGACTACCTCGGAGAGGTAGACCCCTTGGGTGGCATCGAGCTTCATTTCTTTGGCGAGTTCGGGAGTGACATCGGCGATGCTTACCCCAAGGTAGGCACGTTGGACGACGCCAAAGCGAAGCATGTCATCCACCACTTTACGTGCGATGTTGGCAGGAACTGCGAAGGAATAGCCTTCATAGGATCCGGAGCGCGTAGAAATGGCGGTGTTAATGCCGATGAGTTCACCGCTGGTATTAATCAAGGCGCCACCGCTGTTGCCGGGATTGACGGCTGCATCCGTTTGGATAAAGGCCTCAATGGCGGACTGGTTGTCAATAATATTGATGCTGCGGCCCTTGGCGGAAATGATGCCAGCGGTCACGGTAGAGGTGAGGTTAAAGGGGTTGCCCACGGCCAACACCCATTCGCCCAATTTGACGTCGTCGCTGTTGCCAAAGGGGAGAGCAGGCAGTTTTTTAGCGTCGATCTTCAGAACTGCCAAATCTGTGGTGGGGTCGGTGCCGATGACTTCTGCGGTGAATTCGCGGCCGTCGTTGAGGGACACCTTGACTTCCTTGGCTTTGTCTACCACGTGGTTGTTGGTGACGATGTAGCCGTCTTCTGAAATAATGACACCCGAACCCGAACCTTGGACGATGCGGGGCGTCATTTCGGGCATTTGGCGCTCGCCAAACCCAAAGAAAAAGTCATGGAAAGGATTGAAGGGGCTCATCGTGTAGCCCTGCTCGACAGAAGTTTTAACGTGAACGACCGAATGCACCGCGGACTCGGCGGCTGCCGAAAAGTCGGTCGAAGTGCTGATGCCGGCTAGAGATTCCGATCGCGTTTGGACCACCGGGTTGTGCTCAGTCCAAGTTTGGGATTCGCGTTCGGCCTGGAAAGCCATGGCGCCTAAAAATCCACCGCCCACACTGCCTGCGGTCACGGCGATCACGATGAAAAGGTTTTTGCGGTTCATAGTTCTTGGATTTATTCGGAAAGACAAATTTCAAAAACTATTCCACTTCCTACTTTTACAGCATGGCCAAGCGATTTTCAAAATACCACGGAACCGGCAACGATTTTATCCTGCTGATGGGATCTGGGGAGCGGGAATCCTTAGATGTAGGCCTAGTACAGCACGCATGCACCCGACATACGGGCATTGGAGCGGATGGCTTGATGGTGCTTTGGCCCAGCGAGCAAAGTGATTTTCACTTGGACTACTACAATGCAGACGGACAACTTGGCAGTTTGTGTGGCAATGGTTCGCGCTGTGCGGTGCATTTTGCGCGTGCCCATGAGCTTTTTGAGGGGACAACCTGTCGCTTTGAGGCGGCCGATGGCCTGCATGAAGCGCACATCGATCCAAACGGCTGGGTGACGGTACACTTTGCCGACGCTACTTTGGCCGTGGAACAGCACGGCGGCTGGTTTGTGCACACCGGATCGCCACACCACATCCTCGAAGTGGACAAAGTGGAGGACGTGTCCGTTCTCGTGGACGGTCCTGCGTTGCGTTACGGTGTGTATGCGGCGCAAAACGGCAGCAATATCAACTGGCTGTCGCAGAAGGACAACGCCTGGTCCATTCGGACCTATGAACGCGGTGTAGAAGCGGAGACCTTGAGTTGCGGAACCGGTGCGGTTGCGGCAGCCCTGTACCTCCATCAGACCCATTCCTTGTCATCTCCTGTGCGCCTGCAAGCGCGTGGTGGCATTCTGGAAGTGGGTTTTTCAGCCCAGGAGGGCGGTTTTACCGGTATCACCTTAAAAGGGCCCGCCACCCATGTCTACGATGGCATTTGGCCATGGTAAGCTACCGATTGCGGGCTTTGGAGCCCGGAGATTTGGACGCCCTGCTGCGCTGGGAGAACGATCCTTCGCATTGGGTGGTTGGACAGCGTACGTCTCCGTATTCGCGGGATAGTTTGCAGCGCTACATCGCTGCGGCATCGGCGGATTTCT
>JALQUY010000048.1 GCA_023260615.1 Schleiferiaceae bacterium | reverse complement strand
CACGATATCCGCCGCGGTATAGGCTTGAACCATATCGTCCACAAAGGCCTGAATTCGACGGCCGGACGCCTCGCCCAGTCGTGCGTGCAGGGCTTCGACGTAAAATTTACCGCACTGCCAAAGGACCTGGTGGTCGGCACTGCGCCATCCAGTTTCGGCGCTTTCGACCGCTTGGTTGATGGCGCGCGCGCCTTGACTTCCGCCCAAAACGAGAATGAGTTTGCGCTCGGGGTCAAAGCCCAGCTGAGTTTTTGCGGCTCGGCGCGCCTCCTCGGTAATGGGCGGCATCTGCGCGATGGCGGGACGTACGGGGTTGCCCGTCTGGTGCGTCACAGCTGCAGGGAAGACCGCCTCCATATTTGGGTAGGCCGTACAAATGGCCTTGGCGCGGCGGCTAACCAAGCGGTTGGTCCAGCCGGCAAAGGAGTTTTGCTCTTGAATCAGGGTGGGGATGCCCATGCGCTGGGCGACAAACAGGGTAGGCCCGCTGACGTAGCCGCCGGTGCCTATGACGGCGTGGGGCTGCCAAGCGCTCAAATGCTGACGGACCAAACGGAGGCTCTTCCAAATTTTCAGAGGAAGGCTGAGGTTTTTGTGCAGAGCCTTGCGCTGGAAGCCGGCGATGGGGATGCCCGCAATGGGGTAGCCTGCAGCGGGAATCCGCTCCATTTCCATGCGGCCTTGGGCGCCAATGAAGCGAATCTCCGCCTCCGGGTAGCGGCGTTGGACCTCCTGCGCAATGCTGACCGCAGGGAAGATGTGGCCGCCTGTGCCGCCACCGCTGATGACTAGGCGCAGAGGATTAGGCATCTTCGAGGGCGGTTAGGGATTCGAGTTCGGCAGCGTTGGCGGCATCCATGTCGGCGTCCATGGTCTCGCCATCGCCTCGGCCCCGGCTGACGGCCAGGATGATGCCGATGGCCAGGCAGGTCATCCAGATGGAGGAGCCACCGGCACTGACGAGGGGGAGGGTTTGGCCTGTGACGGGAAAGAGGTGAACGGCCACCGCCATGTTGATCATGGCTTGGAGCGAGATAGAGAAGCTCAAACCGATAACGATGAGCCGGCCGAAGAGGTCATGCGCGCGGCGCGCCACCCGGACAGAAGCCAGCATGAACCAGAGGTACATGAGCAAAACGGTTGTGCCGCCCAGAAGTCCATATTCCTCGACGATGGTCGCGTAGATGAAATCGGAATTGTTTTGGGGGAGGAAATGCTTGTGCAAGCCACGACCCGGACCCATGCCTTTGACGCCGCCCTCGGCAATGGCCGTCATGGCCAGGGTCGTTTGGTAGTTGTCGTCCTCGTCGCCCCCCACGAAGAAGGTATCGATGCGCTGGAACCAGGTGTCGACGCGGTTGGGCATAGCTTCGGGGAAGGCTTTGGCAACGGCAATAAAGAGGGCTAGGAAGACCAGGCCCGCGCCGAGAATTTTCAGGATGTGCTTGCCGGGATAGCCTCCAATGGCCAGCAGGATCATGCTGTTGACAAAGATGAGGGCGGTCGTGGAGAAGTTAGCGGGTAGGACCAGGATGCAAATGACGAAAATGGGCCAGAGAAGGGTGCGGAAGGAGGGCCAGAATTCCCAAGGGCCTTCTTTGCGGGCGAGCTTTCGGGCCAAGAAGACGAGGAGCACCACAGAGGCCAACGCAGAAGGCTGAAAGGACAAGCCAAAGACATAAATCCAGCGAGCGGCATTGGCGCCGCCAATCGTCTGGCCCTGGGCAATCGTGAAAATCAGCATCCCGATCGAAATCCAAAGCAGCAATATGGACAAGGGACCGAAGAAGCGGTAGGGAACGCGGTGCACGCCAATGGCAATGATCAGGCCCAAGCCGATATGCGCTGCGTGCATTTGAATGCTCGCACTCGCACTGAAAACGGGCAGGAACGAGAACACCGCCAAGAGCAGCGTGATCATCCAGATCTGGGTGCTGCCTTGGAAATAGGTGGTGAAGCGTTCCATGGGGTTCATTGCAGAGAGCGGGTCTTAGAGTTTTCGGACGGCGGCTTTGAATTGAAGGCCGCGGTCTTGGTAGTTCTGGAAAAGGTCAAAGCTGGCACAGCAAGGAGAGAGCAAAACGGTCTCGCCCTTCGTGGCGTGCAGGTAGCTCGTACGAACGGCAGCGTCCATGCTGGAAACTTCTTCGTAGATGTCTACGCGGCCTTGGAAGGCTTCGCGGATTTTGGCCACATCGGCGCCCAAAGCAATCACTGCCTTGACTTTTTTCTCGACCAGGGCGAAGAGCTCCGAGTAGTCGTTGCCCTTGTCCACGCCCCCTAGGATCCACACGACGGGCGTCTTCATGCTCTCAAGCGCGTAGTACGTGGAATTGACGTTGGTCGCTTTGGAGTCGTTGACGAAGTGGATACCGTGCACGTGGCCAACGGACTCCATGCGGTGTTCCAATCCTTCGAAATGGGCGAGCGATTCGCGCACCATTTCGCTGCGAACCTGAAGTAAGCGGGCGCTAAGGCCAGCTGCCAGGGCGTTGTAGGTGTTGTGTTTGCCTTGAAGGGCGAGTTCCTCGATGGTCATAGCTGCGTCTGGTTGAGGGATGAGGGTAAAGTGGTTGTTTTCAGGGTAGGCGCCCACGCTGGGCTTCTCCGCTGGTTCTGTACTGTAAATGGGGTATTTCTGGGCCTTTACGCGACCGAGTTCGGCCACGGTAATGGGGTCTTCGGCGAAGTAGAGGAAGGCATCCTCTTCCGTTTGGTGGGCGGTGATCTGGAACTTGGCGTCCGTGTAGTTGGCCAAGGTGCCATAGCGGTCCAAATGGTCCGGCGTGATATTCGTCAAGACCGCCACATGGGGTTTGAAGGTGGGGCAGTCCTCGAGCTGGTAGCTGCTGACTTCCAAGACGTAGATGTCAGCGGGATCGCCCAAAAGCAAGCGTCCAGCCCCGGTCCCGATGTTGCCGCCGACGCGCACGTTGGCGCCACTCTTTTGCAGAATGTGGCCCAGCCAGGCGGTGGTTGTGGTCTTGCCGTTGGAGCCTGTAATGGCGGCCACGCGGGCGCCTTGGGGTTTGTGGCGGTAAAACCACTCGATATCGGACCAGATTTGCACGCCTGCGGCCTTCAGGGCTTGTACGACGGGCAGGGCGGGCGAAATACCCGGGCTCTTCACAACGACCTCAAAGGCGCAGAGACGCTCTAGGTCGTGGCTGCCTTCCTCAAAGTCGATGCCGGCCGCTTGGAGTTCGGCCCGGTGGGCGTCTCCCAATTGCTTGCCCTCTGAGAGGAAGCAGGGTATGCCCACGTGCTTGGCGAGCAAGGCTGCGCCAATACCGCTTTCGCCGCCGCCCAAGATGCCTATGGAGAGGGGAAGTGCCATTAGCGAAGCTTGAGGGTGATGAGGGTGAAAATGGCGAGGAAGATGCCCGTGATCCAGAAGCGGGTGACGATTTTAGACTCGTGCAGGCCCTTCTTTTGGAAGTGGTGGTGCAAGGGGGACATCAAGAAGATGCGTCGACCTTCGCCGTACTTCTTCTTGGTGTATTTGAAGTAGCTGACCTGGAGGATGACGCTGAGGTTCTCGACGAGGAAAATTCCGGCGAGGATGGGGATGAGGAGTTCTTTTCGGACCGCTATGGCAAAAACCGCAATGATGGCGCCAATCGACAAGCTGCCCGTGTCGCCCATAAAGACTTGCGCGGGATAGGTGTTGTACCACAAGAAGCCGATGCACGCACCCAGGAAGGCGGCCGCAAAGACCACCAACTCGCCCGAATTGGGGATGTACATGATGTCCAAATAGCTCGCAAAGACCACGGAACCACTGACGTAGGCCAGTACCGCCAAGGCAAAGGCGATAATGGCCGAGGTGCCTCCCGCCAAGCCGTCCAAACCGTCGGTTAAATTGGCGCCATTGCTCACCGCCGTAATGATGAAGATGACGATGAGGATGAATGCGACCCACGCCCATTCGCTGGCTCCCATCCAATCGGTCAGCTGGGCGTAGTCAAAGGTGGCATCCTTCAAGAAGGGGATGGTGGTTTTCAAGCTGTGCTCCGCCTGCCCAAAGACAGGGGCCTGTTGGGTGCCCTCGCCATACAGGTTGGTTTGACGGGCAATGGGTACTTCTTCTTTGAGCGTCACGTCGGGGTGGAAGGCCAGCACGGCGCCCACAATGACACCCAGGGTGACTTGGCCGATGACTTTGAACACCCCGCGCAAGCCTTCTTTGTTCTTTTGGAAGACCTTGATGTAGTCGTCCGCAAAGCCAATGGCGCCCATCCATACAGTGGTGAGCAGCAAGAGTTGGATGTAAATATTTCCCAGATTGGCAAAGAGCAGAACGGGAACGACGATAGCCGCCAAAATGATCAAACCGCCCATGGTGGGGGTGCCTTTTTTCGCCATTTGGCCCTCCAGACCGAGGTCGCGAATGGTTTCGCCAATCTGCTGAGCCCGCAGTTTTTCAATCAGCTGGCGGCCAAAGAGCAAACTGATGGTCAAGGCGCCCAAAATGGCCATAGCAGCCCGAAAGGTCAAGAACTGAAAAAGGCCCGCCCCAGGGACGTCCAGGGTTTGCAGGTAGGTGAAGAGTTCGTAGAGCATAGCTTAGGCGTGGACGTCTTTAAGGGTTGTTTTTAATACGGCTACGTCGTCAAAGGGATGCTTGACCCCTTGAATGTCTTGGTACTTTTCGTGCCCCTTGCCCGCAACGAGCACGATGTCGCCGGGTTGGGCCTGCTGGCACGCGAGTTTGATGCCTTGCGCGCGGTCTTCGAGCGTGATGCAGCGGCGCTTCTGCACGGGGTCTAAGCCTGCTTCCATGTCGCGAAGGATGGCGGCGGGCTCTTCCGTCCGAGGATTGTCGCTGGTGAGCACCACGTAGTCGCTCATGTCGGCGGCGATTTGGGCCATTTGCGGACGCTTGCCCTTGTCGCGGTCGCCTCCGCAGCCAATGACCGTGACAATGCGTTGATTGCCTTGCCGAAATCCCTGCAAGGCGCGGAGCACATTTTCCAGCGCATCGGGCGTGTGGGCATAGTCGACGATGCCAACAATTCCCTTAGGGCCTTCTACCCGTTGGAACCGGCCATCGACCGAATGCAGCGCCGAAATCCCCTGCAGCGCCTCGTCCGCGGGCATCCCGAGCGCCGTCGCCGCCCCGTAGATGGCAGCCGCGTTGTAGACGTTGAATTCACCGATGAGGTGCATCCAGCATTCGCGTTGGTTGATGCTGATTAGGGTTCCGTTGAGGTGGCTTTCCAGGATGCGGGCCTTGATGTCCGCAGCGCGTTTGAGGGCGTAGGTGATGTGCTTGGCGCGGCAGTCGAGCAGCATGGTTTCTCCGTGCTTGTCGTCGCTATTGACCAAGGCAAACGAAGAAGGGTTTAATCCGTCAAACAGGAGCTTTTTCGCGGCTACGTACGCGTCCATGGTCTCGTGGTAGTCGAGGTGGTCTCGGCTGATGTTAGAGAAAATGGCCCCAGCAAACGGGATGCCCGTGACGCGGTGCTGCACTAAACCGTGCGAACTCACCTCCATAAAGGCCACCTTGCAGCCCGCGTCCACCATCTCGCGCAAATGTTTCTGCAGCACCCACGCGTCCGGTGTGGTGTGGGTAGCTGGGAATTCCTTGGTGTGAATGGCGATGCGTACGGTGGACAGGAGGCCAGCCTTTACGCCGCGGTTCTGGTAAAGTTGGTAGAGGAGGGTGGCCGTGGTGGTCTTGCCGTTGGTGCCCGTAACACCCACCACCTTGAGTTTTTCCGCGGGGCGGTCAAACCAGTTGGCGGCGAGCCAGGCATAGGCCTCGGCGCTGTTGGGAACTTGCAAGTAGGTAACATGGGCAGCCGTTTCCTGGGGGATGGCTTCGCAGACTACGGCCGCGGCGCCTTGCTGAACTGCGGAGGCGATGTAGGTATGGCCGTCGCTATGGGTGCCTCGGATAGCCACAAAGAGTCCGTCCTTCCGAACTGCGCGCGAGTCGCTGGTTACTGCGTCAATAGCCACTTGCGTAGAGCCTTGCACTTCTTGCAAGCGCAGTCCAAAGAGTATGTCCTTCAGCAGCTTCATCCTAGGTCCAGTTCTACGGTTTTGTTTTGTTTGGAGGCCTTTTTCACACGGCCGTTGCCGCGCAATTTCACGGTGTAGCCATGGGATTCTAGCAAGGCAATGGCTTCATTGGCGGGCCAGCCCTCTAGGTCAGGAAGTACGCCGTTCTCCAGTGCCTTCAGGGCGGCATCCGTGCGTTGTTTTTGCTGGCGTTCGCCGTTGGAATGCGCCTGGAGCAGACCATCCCCCCAGTAGCCATCGGCGGGCGAGGTGATTTCCGGCGTCATCCGGTACACGGCCATGGCGAGATCGCGGAAGACGGGGGCTGCCACTACGTTGGCGTAGAAGCCCATGGAGCGCATAGGGCGGTTGATGACCACAATGCAGGAATATTGAGGATTGTCCGCAGGGAAGTAGCCCGCAAAGGAGGCCTGGTAGCCCATGTTGGCAGGATCCCAGTAGTTCAATTGGCAGGTGCCCGTCTTGCCGGCCATGCTCAAGGAATCCGTGTAGATGTTTTTCGCGGTTCCGCGAATCACGACTTTCTCTAAGAGGTCTTGAATTTGATGGAGGTTTTCCTTGGATGCGATTGCGGGGTGGAGGACTTCCGTCTCGTGCTGGGCGATGATGGTGCCGCGGTCGCGTGTGGCCTCCCACAAAGAAGGAGCCACCATTTCACCTTCATTGGCAATCGCGTTGTAGAAGGTCAAGGTCTGCAGAGGAGTGGATTGTACACCGTACCCAAAGAACATCCAAGGCAGGGTCGTTCCGAACCAGTCTTTTTCACCAGGTTTGGGGATATGGGGGTAGCTTTCCCCCTTAATTTGAACGCCCGAGCGGTCCGCCAAGCCCAGCTGGTACATGCGGTCAATGAAGGCCTCGGGTTTCTTCGCATACTGCGCGTAGAGCGCCTTGACGATGCCCGTGTTGGAGGACAATTCAAGCGCACGACCCAGAGAAATTCGGCCGTAACCGCCTTTGTGCGAATCGTTGACATTGCGGCCGTAAATCGTGTAAACACCGGGAGAGGTATCGACGATGTCGGCCGTATCGACCACCCCATCTTCGAGGCCAATCAACAAGGCTGCCACTTTAAAGGTGGATCCCGGTTCCGTTTTTTCCCAAACCGCGTAGTTGCGCAATTCACGGTAGACGCTGTCCTCTGGGGTGCGGCCCAAGTTGGCCATGGCCCGAATTTTACCCGTCTTCACCTCCATCAGGATGACGCAGCCGTGGTCCGCTTTGTACTTCTTCAGGGTGTGCAGCAGCGCGCGGTGAGCGGCATCTTGCATCCGCGAATCCAACGTGGTAATGATATCCTGGCCGTTGCTGGGGTCCTGGGTGTAGGAGCTCTCCATGGGCTTCCATTGGTTGCCGCCCAAATTCTGCATCCAGCGCTTGCCGTTGTGTCCGCGCAAGGTCTCGTGGAAGGAAGCTTCCAAACCTGCGGTGGCATCGGGGCGCTGGTAGCCAATCGTGCGCTCGGCCAAATCGCCCAAAGGCATCAAACGGGTAAAGCGCTCTTCCGCGATCAGGCCTGATTTGAACTTGCTTCCTGCGAAGAGCGGTGTTTGGGCCACTTTGCGGTAGTGGGAATAACTCAAGTTCTTTGCAATCAAGGCGTAGCGACGTTTGCCGCTGTGCTGCTGGCGCAAGTAGGTGGACCATTCGGCCGCAGATTTCTCCGGAAGTAGGAGGGCCAGGGACTTGGCGGTTTCAGTTAAAGCGGCTTTGAGACGCTCGGGATCCACAACGGCTGCGTCCCAGCGCAATTCGTACACGGGCATGGAGGTGGCGAGCAATTGCCCATCGGCCGAGTAGATGTTGCCTCGGCTGGCGGGGATTTCGCGCTCCTGAATCACCTTTTCGCGGGCGGCAGCAACCAATTCGGGCCCAAGCTGAATGGACACGTAGTACAAGCGGCCCAAAATGCTAAACGCCATCAAGGCGATGAACAAGACCAGTCCGGCCATCCAGCGCGTGCTTCTGGGGTGAAAATCACTCATCGCTCGCGGGGCTAATGCGCGCAGGGGCGCGGTGAGACGGAACAAGGCCCAAGGCTTGGCTGCGTTGACGCACCGAACTTTCGGTGCCCATTTTCATCAAATTGGACTTGGCCTCGAGGTATTCACTTTCCAGCTCGTTGAGCAGGACGACTTTTTTGGAGATCTCCCGAACGCGGGATTCGGCCCGATGCGCGCTCCATATCGCTACCAAGCTCAGAACCGTGACATAGAGCGCAAAGGGGAGATTGCGAATGATAACCGGGTGGCCAATAAAACTTCCGCGAAGGACTTCCTTAACGGCGTTGCCCGATTGCTTCAGGCGCTTTTTGGACACTTTCACCCCCATGATCCTTCACGTTTTTGGGCGGCGCGCAATTTGGCACTGCGCGAGCGGGGGTTTTCCTGCAATTCGTGGGCATCAGGCACAATGGCCTTGCGCGTGACCAAGTCAAAGGGCACGAGTCGATTGCCAAAGTCATCTTTTGGGGCCTCGCCCTCCATGAGACCGTCGCGGAAATAGCGCTTTACACGCCGATCCTCCAGCGAATGGTAGGAAATCACGACAAAGCGGCCACCTGGCGCGAGAACGGAACAGCCATTCTCAAGCAAGGCTTCCAACACTTCGATTTCGCGGTTGAGGGCGATGCGGATGGCTTGGAACACTTTGGCGAAGAGCTTCTCGCCGCGCGTGCCTTCCGTGCTCAGCACCTCCATCAAGGCTTGGGTGGTGAGCAGGGGTTGCGCACTGTGAGCGGCTAGAATGGCTTGAGCCACCCGCTTGGGGCGGTCCACCTCTCCGTATTCTGCTAGAACACGCGTCAACGTCCATTCGTCCACCTCGTTCAGCCACTCGGAAGCCGGCTTTCCCACCTTAGGGTTCATGCGCATGTCCAACGGGCCGTCGCCGCGGAAGCTGAATCCGCGTTCAAATGCGTCAAATTGGTGCGAGCTTACACCCAAGTCTGCCAAGATGCCGTCGACTTGATGCGCGCCATGCAACTTCAGGAAGCGCTTCAAATGCTCGAAGTTGTGCGGCACCAAGGTGAAGCGGGGATCGTCAATCGCATTGGCTTGCGCATCCGGATCCTGGTCAAAGGCAATCAACCGCCCCTTTGGGCCCAGTTGGGCCAAGATGGCGCGGCTATGGCCTCCTCCGCCAAATGTGACGTCGACGTAGGTGCCGTCCGGCCGGAGGTTAAGTAAATCTATACAGGGTTGAAGGAGGACGGGATTATGGTAGGTCATGGTGCTCGGATTGATCGCCCATTACCTCTTCTGCCAGTGCGGCAAAGTCTAATCCCTCAGGATTAACTGCCTTTTCGTAATCCGCTTGGTTCCAAATTTCCAGTCCAAAGGGTGTCGCGCTGAACACTACGGTGCCCTCCAGTCGCGCAAATGCAATCAGATCTTTGGAAATCAGCAAGCGTCCAGCAGCATCCATTTCCACTTGTTTCACCCCAGCGTGAAAAATGCGAATGAACTCTGCGTTCTTCTTTACAAAGCGGTTCAATTTGCTGATGGAGGCAGTCACCGAGGCCCATTCGGCCTGTGTGTGCAGCTCCAAGCAGGGGCTAAAAACGCTTCGTTTTAGGATAAAACCACCCTCGCCCAGTTCCGCCAGCTGTTTTTTAATTCCAGCAGGAACTGAGACGCGACCTTTCGCGTCCATTTTGCATTCATAAACACCAATTAATGGGGCCATAGGGGTGATTTAACGTTCAAAAATACCCTTTTCTCCCACTTTCTCCCACAAAAACCCACAATAGTTAATAACTTTTCAGAATCGCCCCTAACTGCTTGATTCCGTGAGTGAATAGCACTTTTCCCGTGTATGCTTGCCCGAATGCGTATCTTTGTCGCCTAATTTCTACCCCTATGGCTGAAATGCTTCACGAAGGAAAATTTGAATACCTACAGGCGGGCTCAGGCCAGCCCATCATTTTCCTTCATGGACTGATGGGAACCTTGAGCAACTTTCAGGCTCAGGTAGACCACTTTGGCGCACTCAACTACCAAGTGACCGTGCCCCTTCTCCCCCTTTACAGCATGCCGCTGGCGACCACTTCGGTGACCAGCTTGACCAAGTTTTTGAAATCCTTCGTGGACCACAAGGGCTACGACAAAGTAGTTCTGGTGGGCAACTCCTTGGGCGGTCACATTGCCTTAATGTTCCAAAAGTTGTACCCAGGACGTGTAGCTGGTCTTGTGCTAGCTGGTTCATCCGGTCTGTATGAATCCGCCATGGGCAATACCTATCCTCGCCGCGGTGACCGAAACTACATTTCGGAACGTGTAAAGGATGTGTTTTACGTCAAAGAAGTAGCGACCGAAGAGTTGATTGACAATGTGTTTGAAACCGTCAACGACCGAACCAAAGCCATCAAGACCTTGGCGATCTCAAAGTCAGCTATTCGCCACAATATGGCGGAGGACCTTCCGAATTTTAACGTGCCTGCCTGTGTCATATGGGGCCGTCAGGATGCCGTCACCCCTCCCGATGTAGCCGACAAATTCAACGAGTTGCTACCCAACTCTGAACTGCATTGGCTGGACGAATGTGGCCACGCCGCCATGATGGAACGCCCAACCGAATTTAATGAGATCCTCACGGAATGGCTGGAGCGGAACAACATCAAGGCCTGATCCACCTCAAAGCGGAGTTTTTACAGTCTGCGTCCCGCACGGAGGAGTGCCCGACTCTTAAAGTTCCGGAATACGCCTTTATTGGCCGTTCCAATGTAGGTAAGTCATCGCTTATCAACATGTTAGCCAACCATCAAGGGTTGGCCAAAACATCGGGCAAGCCCGGTAAAACCCAGCTCATCAACCTCTTTAAGATGGACGATGGCGCATGGTCCCTCGTGGACTTACCCGGCTATGGCTATGCTAAAGTGAGCAAGGTGGCACGTGAAGGCTTCTCCAAAATGATCAGTCATTACTTGCGCAACCGTCCCAATTTGGTGAACGTTTTCGTCCTAGTTGATGGACGTTTGGAGCCGCAAAAAATTGACCTTGAATTTGTCCGCAACCTAGGTCAATGGGGCATCCCCTTCAGCCTGGTCTATACCAAGTTGGACAAGCTCTCCTCCTCTGCCTTTGGCAAGAACCAAGCCGCCATGAAGCGTGCCCTCCTCAAGGACTGGGAAAATCTTCCCCCCATGTTCCTGACGAGTGCCACCACGGGCCTTGGCCGAACCGAAATCCTGCGCTACATCTCCGACCTGAATACGGAAGTGGGGCCTGCGATTGCGGAGCTGGAGGGCTAGGAAGCTAGAGAGCTCGGGCTTCGCCCTGTGGCTAGAGAGCACGCGCTACGCGCTGTAGCCTTTTCACTTAAACGCTTAATCTCTTTTACCCTTAAACTGTGTGGTGGACCTTCGCCGCGCGCCGGGACTTTCCGTTTAGTTGCCAAGCACTAGCCCTCTAGCCCTCCAGGCCTCCAGCCCTCTAGCCAATCAGCTTCTGCTTCTC
>JALQUY010000047.1:2671-11724 GCA_023260615.1 Schleiferiaceae bacterium | reverse complement strand
GTCGCCAACGAGCGCATGTACACGTCGCCGTGCTGGATGGCATTCATCCGAATGCGGTCCCCAAGCAGGGCACCGCCCGTTTTGCGCTTGGACGGATCCACCGAAATTATGCCAAGGCGCTTGCCAGGATGCGCCAGCAAAAAGCGGCGCACCAATTCGTCCACCAAGGAGCTCTTACCTGCCCCTCCCGTACCGGTAATGCCGAGGACCGGCGTCTTGCGGTCGGCGGGCATGCCCTTCTCCAACGTGGGAAGGAGGGTTTCGTAGTGGTCAGGGAAATTTTCCGCGCAGGAAATCAAGCGGGCCAAATGCCGCGCCTCCCCCTTCAGCGCGCCCTCCACGGCGCCCTCCGTCTGGTCGCCCACCGGGAAATCACATTTCTCCAGCAAGTCGTTGATCATGCCTTGAAGGCCCATGGAGCGGCCGTCGTCCGGGTGGTAGATGCGGGCGATGCCGTAGTCTTGGAGTTCGGCGATCTCGGAAGGCAGGATGGTTCCGCCGCCGCCGCCGAATATGCGAATGTGACCCGCGCCTTTTTCGTGCAGCAGGTCGTACATGTATTTGAAGTATTCCATGTGCCCGCCCTGGTAGGAGGTCATGGCAATGGCATTGGCGTCTTCTTGAATGGCTGTGTTCACCACTTCTTCCACACTGCGGTCGTGGCCGAGGTGGATGACTTCCGCCCCACTCGACTGCAGGATGCGGCGCATGATGTTGATACTGGCATCGTGGCCGTCAAACAGCGATGCTGCCGTGACGATACGAATGCTGTTTTTTGGAACGTAAGGGGTCGCGTTCACCATAAAATTGAGCCTTTCCCGCAAAGATACAGGCCGAGGCCTGCCCTTGGCGCGCCAAACGTGCAATTCAGGCCCCGATGCGGCGGAGGGCGTCGGGGAGTTCGGCGAAGTGCTGGAAGGTGCCGTCGGGCTCGGCGTCGCCGTCGGGGGGCAGCGCATCCGGGGCCTCAAACCAGAGCGTCCGCATGCCGGCCGCCTTGCCTCCTCCTACATCGCGGAGGCGCGAATCGCCAATCATCACGGCGGCTTCAGGCTGGCAGCCCGCTAAGCGCATGGCATAGGTAAAAATCCCCCGATCGGGCTTGTAGGACGCGGAGGCGTCTGAGGTGGTAACCGTGTCGATGACCTCCGAGAGGCCCATGGCCGCGATTTTGCGGTCCTGGGAGCTGGTCACCCCGTTGGTGAGGACGTGCACCCCATAGCCCGCCGCCTTGAGCGCAGTCAGGGTTTCGGCGACCCCGGGATAGGTAGCGCCCCGGTTCGGCGTCCGCTGGGTGAAGGCGAGCTCTAGAGCGTCTGCCAATTCGCGGCGCTCTTTGGTGGGGAGTTCGGGCACGAGCTCCTGCAAGAGATGGGGAAAGCGGCGGTTCCGAACGTAGTCCACCCCGTAGCCCGCCTCTTGGATAATGTCCCACAACCCGTCGTTGATGACTTGGTAGCGGTGCGCAAGGTGCACCGGGTCGAGGTGCTTGAGCTCTGGAAATTCGGTACAGAATTCGGCCAGCACATCGGCGCAGTTTGCCTCGTGGTGCCAGAGCGTTCGGTCCAAATCAAAGAAGAGGTGCGTCATCAGAAGCGGCAAAAGTAGCGTCCGGAAATCCAATCAAATAGAGCTGCTCTTGCGCACGGGTCATCGCCGTGTACATCCAGCGCAAAAAGTCAGGATCACCCGTCTCCTCCGTGTAGGGCCACTCGACAAAGACATGGGCCCACTGACCGCCCTGGGACTTGTGGCCCGTAAGCGCGTAGGCAAATTTGAGCTGGAGCGCATGGAGGTAGTCGTGCTCGCGCAGGAAAGCGGCGCGCTTGGATTTGGGAAGCTCTTCGGCTTCCGCGTAGGCTCCCTGTTGGATGCGTTTGAGGTCCTGTTCAGGCAGGCGAGCTGTTTCCGAATCCAGCACATCCAGCAAGACCTTCGCCTCCAAATTGGGCGCCTCGTCCCGGTCCAGCCAGCGCAAGGTGGCATCGGCAAAGCGGAGCCCGTAGCGCTCCTCTTCGTTGCGCCAGCTCAGGACTTCAAACTGATCGCCATTGGCCACAAAGCCGACGGGATCATCGGGATCCATCCAGCGTTCGTTGTTTTGGACCACCATAACCTTGTCCCCCGCGTTGATGATTTCTTCGCGCCAGAGCAGGCGGCCTCGGATTTGGCGGTTGTAGGCCACGGCGCGTTTGTTGCTGCGCGTGATGACGACCGAATCGTTTTCATGCCCCGCAAAAGCGGTTTCCAAGGCCTCAAAGACCTCGTGGGCATCGGCCAACCGGTGAACGTCCGCAGCTTTCCGCAAGGCCGGAAACACCGGGGGATCCAGTTGCAAGGCTGCCCGGAGCGCCGTGGCATTGCGCAAGATCCCCGAATCCGCCGCCTGGCGCATGACTTCCTGCAAGGCAGCGCCTCTGATTTTCCAGCCGTAGTAGTCTCTAAGGTGTCGTGGCTGCAACGCGGGACTGAAGGATTGCCCCACCGGAGGCAGCTGGGCTTCGTCCCCGACCAAGAGCAATCGGCAGTCGGTTCCGTTCCGAACAAAAGCCAGCAAGTCCTCCAAGAGGTGCCGTGCCTCCCCACTGTCTCCGAGCATGGACGCCTCATCCACAATGAAGACGCCCCGTTTGACTTTGTTTTCGCGCTTGATGCGTTTGTACCCGCCCTCCGGGGATCGAACGGTGAGGTAGAGCATGCGGTGCAAGGTGTAGGCTCGGCGCTGGAGCTGGCCCTGAAGGACCTTGGCGGCGCGACCCGTCGGCGCCGCCAGCACGGCCTTGAGGCCGAGGCTGGATGCGGAGCGCGCCAAGGCGCGCATCAAAGTGGTTTTTCCTGTACCTGCATAGCCTTTCAGGATGAAAAGACGTTCGGTAGGATCCTCGACCAAGTAGCCCGTAAGCGCCTCAAGCGCACGACTTTGATCGTCGGTCGGCTCAGCCGGAAACGCATTCCGAAGAATTTCAAGGATTTGGTGGGAATTCACAGGCAAGGATGCAAGGCCGCAAGGTAAAATTTCATAGTTTTGGCACGCAAACTTTTTATCATGACGGCACGTACCATTCTTTACTTGCGCATTGTTCTCGGCGTTGTAGCCGTGGTCCTCACTTACCGCATCTACCGCATCATCATGGAGCCCATTGAATTCTCCGCTATCAAGGAGAAGCGATACGGCGCAGTTACCGAGCGTTTGGAGCAATTGCGCGAGGCGCAGCTCATTTTCAAGGACGAATACGGCAAGTACGCTGGCACCTTTGACGAGTTAATTCCCTTCTTGGAAAACGCCCAAGTGAACATCATTGAGCGTAAGGACTCCTCCTTCATGGCCTACAACAAAGTCTACCAGACAGACATGTTGAAGGACACCATCATCTACCGCATCATTGGCCAAACGTCTGCCAAGGACAAGTTGATCCGTAAAAATCCCGATCTCTTCTCAGAAGAATTGGACTTTAGCGCTTTGCGCTTTATCCCCTACACCGATGACACGGCTCAGTTTAAGATGGCTACCGGCTACTTGGACCGCAACGGCGTTCGCGTTCAAGTGTTTGAGATCATTGCCCCCAACACGCGTTTCTTCGCAGACATCTACGACGATTACAAATCCTACATCAAGAACCTTCGCATCGACGCGTTGATTGTTGGTTCACTCACGGAACCCACGCTCAGTGGTAACTGGAAGTAATATGTGGCCCACCTCTTGGGCATTTTTCCCTAAAACAGAATCCTCTCCGGAGGATTCTGTCGTTTTAATGAGTTTCGGTTCGGATGGCGCACACTTCGTGGCCATTGACGCTAAAACCTCGAAGCCCCTTGGGGCGCCCCTTGGCCTCTCCCTAGAGGAAGCGTCGTCATGGCGTCAAAGCGCGAGTCCCTCTTTTGCCGCCGTTCATCTGTACGGAGAAGAAGCATTTGCCGCATGGTTCCCGGCGGATTGGGTAGATGCTCCTGAAGCGTGGATTCGGCCGTTGGACCCCAAAGGAAGCGCCTGGGAATCCTACCGCATAGAACGCGGCATGGAGCTTTACTACCGCTTTCCGGCCCAAACACCCCCGGAGGCTCAGCCCCTCATGGCCGTCAACGCCCAGCGTTGGCTCAGCCCCTTGGCCAAACGCGATGCCGTGCATGTTTACCGCCTGGGGCACCGTTTGGAAATTGCCGCTGTGCAAAGCGGACGCCTGCTCGCTCACAACCTTTTTGAGGCACAGACTTCTCAAGATGCAGCCTACGCGTGTATGCTGTTCTACGACCAGTGCCACTTGCCGGCCCAGCACGTCCCTCTGCTCTGGGAAGGCGATGCGGACGAGGCGTGCTGGGAGTCCCTACGCCCCTTTGTGGAGAAAATTGACACCTCCGCCTCCCACCCCTGGTCTGCTCTCACCGTCCTAGCTCCCCATCCCTGATGCGCATTATTCGCGGAAAAAACCGAGGCAAATTCCTCGTCGCCCCAAAAAACCTTCCCGTCCGTCCAACCACGGATATGGCCAAAGAAGGGCTCTTCAATGTTGTGGAGAATTACCTCGACTGGGCCGAGGTTCGTGCGCTTGACCTCTTTGCGGGCACTGGCAACATCACCTACGAAATGGCGTCACGCGGTTGCCCCGATGTGACTTCCGTAGATTCCTTTCGCGATTGTTTGAAGTTCATCGACAAAACCGCCGACCAATTGGGCTACACGGGGATCAAAACGGTACTTTCGGACGTACCCCGCTATCTACAGCGGAATCCCCAGCGTTGGGACTTCATTTTTGCGGATCCTCCCTACGACTACGCTGACTATCCTGCACTCATTGGTTTAGCCTTGGACAAGCTACCCGCGGATGGACTTTTTGTTTTGGAACACAGTGTGGACCATAGCTTTAGCGACCACCCCGCCTGTTTCGACAGCCGCCGCTATGGCAGCGTGCACTTTAGTTACTTCAGTCTTGAGGCGCTGAAAGACGGTTCAGATTCCGAGCGCTAAGCGCCAGTGCGCCAGTGCTCGACTGCGGTGGCTCAAGGCTTTCTTCTCATCTAAGGACATTTCGGCAAAGGTTCGGCCATCCCCTTCATCCGGAACAAACAAGGCATCGTAGCCAAATCCACCCGTGCCACGTTCTTCGTGAAGAATCTGCCCCCATACTTCCCCTTCAAAGGTTTTCACCTCGGACTCCGTCGCCCAGGCCAACACGGTCTTAAAGCGCGCACGGCGGTCGCTCACCCCTGCTAGCTCATGGAGGAGTTTGCGGCGGTTGTCCGCATCGTCCTTCTGGGGACCTGCATACCGGGCCGAATGCACTCCAGGCGCACCCCCCAACGCAAGCACCTCCAATCCCGAGTCATCCGAAAGCGCCATTCCGCCCACCGTTTGCTGCAGAAAGGTGGCTTTTTGCACCGCGTTTTCTTCCAGGGTTGAACCGGTTTCTGGCAATTCCTCCACAATGCCCGCTTCTATGGCCGTTCGAACCGTCCAGTCCGGCGGCAAGGCGGCTTTAATTTCCTTTACTTTGTTTTGATTCTGCGTAGCTAAGACCCATTCCATGGCCCCAAATATCCGAAAGACCGCCGTCCTCCTCGCCGGCCCTTTATTCTTTTTTGCCGCACAAGCCGTGAGCGGCCCCCTCGGATGGTCCAACCAGCAGGGCGTGGTCCTAGGCAGTACCCTATGGATGCTGCTGTGGTGGTTCACGGAAATCATTCCCCTAGCCGCTACCGCCCTCCTGCCCCTTCTCACGTTTGGAGGATTCGGAATTCTGGATACCAGTGCTTTAGCCAATGCCTACAGCCACCCTTTGATTTTTCTATTTCTAGGAGGGTTCCTGCTTGCGCGTGGCGTGGAGCACCACCAACTCCATCGCCGATTTGCACTCGCCATTTTGCGCCGCTTCGGAAGCCAATCCCACCGCGTCCTCGCCGGTGTAATGGCCGCTACCTTCCTACTGAGCCTGTGGATGAGCAACACTGCGACGGCCGTTATGATGCTGCCCTTGACACTTTCACTCATCCGCCACCTCCCTACGGAAGATGACCTCCTCGAACGCAACATCCTCCTCGGCATGGCCTGGGGCGCCAACCTCGGCGGCATCGGAACCCTCATCGGCACCCCGCCCAACCTCGTGTACGCAGCCTTTCGACAGCAAACCCTCGGGGAAGAAGTCTATTTCTTGGACTGGTCGCTGAGTATCTTTCCCATTGCCGTTGTCCTGCTTCTGCTGGCATTCTTACTCTTACGCCAAAACCTCCCAAGCGTTGACCTGCGCAACGTCGAATGGCCCCAACCGGAGCCTTGGACCTCCGGCGAAAAACGCGTGGCCCTCATTTTCACGCTGACCGCGACCGCCTGGATGACACGCCCTTGGCTGCAAACCCTGCTGCCGAATCTTCAACTCACTGACACCTGGGTCGGCCTCACAGGCGCACTTCTGCTCTTTGCGGTGCGCGATGCCCACCGGCAACCTTTACTTCGGTGGGAGGATGCGCAAAAAATCGAATGGGGCATCCTGCTCCTCTTTGGGGGCGGCATGTCCTTAGCAGCTGGTATGCAGGCTTCCGGTTGGCTCGAATCACTCGCCTCCTCCGGACAGCAAGGCTGGCCACCCACCCTCTGGGTACTGGTTTTCACCCTCCTCGGGGTTTGGACTACGGAACTTTTCTCCAACATGGCCCTTGTCAGCGGCATGCTTCCTATCGCATTAGCGGTTTCGACCGCACAAGGCATACCCTTCGAACAGCTCGCCATCCCCCTCACCGTTGGAGCGAGTTGCGCCTTCATGCTCCCCATGGCCACGCCTCCGAATGCCATCGTCTTCACGTCGGGAAAAATTCGCATTGCCGATATGGCACGTGTCGGGTTTTGGATGAACGTGCTGGCCTCCCTGGTGATCTGGGCTGCTATCTCCTTGCTCTATTGAGCCGAACGCAAACCCGGCAGGATTCGGCTACTCAGAACCTCTCGCACGCGTTCTTGCACCGCCTCATTCTTGGCATGCGTACCCCTAACCCAGACTAATCCGCGCTGTGCATGCGGCACGGGGCGTGCCCGCTTCTGCATCCAAGGGGGGAGCACTTCGAGTTCAGACTCACTTAGTAGCACCCACTTGCCTGTGCGAGCGCCCATGGCGGCACGTCCGTACACAGAATCTGAATGGTAGGCTTGGGCCCCCGGGGACTTCCAGCCTTTTTGTACCGCAAAGCGGGTGGTCGCCAAGTCCTCCGAGCCCATGAGCCAAGCATGGGCATCCGTCCACGCGGGAAGAACGGCTTCCTCTTGGGGAGCGACCGCCCACCAGGACTCCTGGAAGAGCAACGTGCATTGCCCTTGACCACTCCAACCTTCACTCTGAGTGAGAATGGCATCGACTTCTGCCTGCTGCAGTGCTTTCTGCAAATCTCCCGGATGTGCCTCCACCATGCGGAGCTCCACCTGTGGACAGTTTGCCTGTAGCATCGAAAACCAGGTGGCGCCGTGAATACCCGCCAAAGGCGTTACAATGCCCATGCGCAAATGACCGGCTACGGGGTGCTCAAAGTCGTCCACCAGGCGCATGATGCCTTCCGCACTTTGAACCGTTTGTCGAGCTTGCTCCAACAGGGAGAAGCCCATACCCGTCAAGGTGAGCGGTTGAGCCCTTCGATCCACCAGGGCATGGCCTAGCTCTTCTTCCAACTTTTGAAATTGAGCACTCAGGGTGGGTTGTGTCACACCGCAGGCCTTAGCGGCCTGGCTGAAGCTCTGATGCTCCGCAAGGGCCAAAAAGTATTCAAGTTGGGTCAGCGTCATAGCAAGGCCCAGCGTTGGTAGCGCAAGTACGGCTGTAGCTCTGCGCCAAAACCGGCATAAAAGCGCGCCAATCCTGGAGCCTCACTCCCTTCAAAATCAAAGTAGGTCCAACGTCCTGCGGCAAAAACTAAAAATTCATTGAGCAAATGGGCCATAGCCTGTGTTTCCCGCCCTTCGTCTGAAATCGCGGAAAACAACAAGACGACCCGATTCCCCGAAAAAGCAAAAAAGGCACCCGCCAAAAAACGGTTTCCTTCCCCGTACATGGACCACACCGCTCCTTTGCCCTGATGGAGTAGATGGTACATGGCCTGACGTATTGCCGGCCCAAATCCCGCTGGAACCGCATAGCGTGCCCCTTGGTAGCGCTCAAAGGCTTGATAGAGTGACTCTGGCGTATCGTGTTCAAATAGCGTCATGGGGTGCCGCTTAGCGTCCTTCAAATTGCGTAGCAGTTGCTTGCTGTATCCTCCATGGATCTGCTCATAGGACCCAGAAATATTCAAGACATAGTTGGGCTTTTCGCTCCAACGCTCGAGCCGCAAGCCCTTCCGGTGCCAGGCCGGACTTTGCGTTTCCCAATCGGCGGGCTTGTGCAGGCAGACATCCACCTTGGTAAATCGACCCGGGATAGCCGCTGCCGCTGCCATCACATGAGCGGCACGATCAGCACCTGAGCCGACCGGACCCCATTGCTGCATGCCAAAGGGCAAATACGCCGTCCAAAACGGCCCCTTTCGACGGTAGGCCATGGGCCATACGATACCCTCTCCGGAAACCGCACCCCAGGTTTGTCCTAATGCATCTGCGTATCCTTCGTGATCATAGGGAAAGTCCCATGGGCTTGCATTGACCCACGTGACCCACTCTTCCGAGCTCCATGTACCTGGTAACCATTTCATGCGTTCTGTTGTCTTAAGAAAGCCTGTAATCCCTGTACCCACGGGCGGTATGCGCGGGTCTCCACAAAGGAATCCGAGCCCGGACCAAAAAAGCGCCAATGCGTACCAAGCACTAAACCAGCGCCATACTTTCGAGCGGCCGCTTGCCACTTCGTCAAGGTGGCATGTATCGCTTCCGCGGATTCCCCGAGGAGGTTTTGGTCCATCAAGGCCACGGGAACATAGGTCAAAAAGGGAATGCCGTCGGCATCTAGTGCCTCTCCCTCTGGGCCAAGACCCCAAGCCGGAATGGGTACGGCCACGCCTGCTCGGTAGCCGGGTTGCTTCGCATACTCCATGCTCCAATCTTCGAGGCACCCTGCTTTCACCAATTGCATTTGGGAAATAGGCAA
>JALQUY010000047.1:0-2661 GCA_023260615.1 Schleiferiaceae bacterium | reverse complement strand
CCATTCGGAGATAATGGTAGCGTGATCGCTGGAGCACCCTGGAAGTGGCTTTGGTCCAAGCCTGTACCTCTGCATCCAAACCCGCTTGCCCTTTTGCGTGGTGCGCATAGGTCGGGTGCAGACCGGTGCTGGGGTATTTTTTCGCCCATTGCGCATGAGCCTTCGCCACAAAAGCGTGCCGAATACTCGGCCCTTTATCTTGGGGACCTCGCTCCGGCCCAATCCACGCAAAAAACTGCCAACGCACCTTTCCATAGGTTCGCATTAGACCCTCAAATACCTGCGAGGCGTCAAACGGGTCGGTCGCGCCCCACTGTGCTTTCAAAAGGGCCCAATTGCCGCTCAGGGCATGCTTGAGGGCAACGGTCCAGCGGTGCAGCGTTGAATAGCCCGCAAACGCAAATCGGTGGTCAATGTCCACCACCACGGTAGGGGCCGGAATCCTTCGACTGGCAAGGGAGAAATCGGGCCGAAACTCCTTCACAAACTGCTCCAGCCACACATGCCCCATGGGCACCTCTGGGGAGACGCGCATCTCCGGCCACAGACAAGAAGCCTCCGGTACATAGCGACCATGGCTGTCTTTAGAACCTCCCGAAAACTCTTCCGCCCGCGACGCCACATAGGCGGCTTTGGCCAAACTATCGTCGCCCAAATCGGAAGCATTCCAGGCCTCAAAAGGCTGCGACCAGCAGGAGGCCTGGGGCCATGCCGCACCCTGTTCCGAAAAATCGACGCGAATGCCCGTTACCCGCCGCACCACCTCCGCCGCAAAGCGCAGTTGAGGATTTTTGGGATCGCCAAATAGGCTCAACGTATTGGGTTTCACGGGACCGTCCTTCCACAGGGCGGCCGCCATTTGAGCCGCAGCATCTCCCTCCCCGTAGACAGGTGGAAACTCTTCGGACGTGAGCCGCTGCATGCATTCAAGTAGCTGGTCGCCTAGGTGCGTTGCATCGCGAGCCGCCTCTGGATTCACTAAAAAAGATTGGCCCGTCTCCACCAATTCCACCCACTCGGTTTCATTGCGGAGAACGATGCATTTTCTGCGGCAGAAATAGGCCTCTTTCTGAAGCCCGCCAGAATCCGTTATCACCCATTCCGCCGCGTCTAACTGTTCCAGAATAGCTTCACGGCCTAAGGGGGGATACCAATGGATGTGCTTGGGCATGGTACCCTGTTCCAGATGTGCCCGAAGCCTCGGATGTATGGGCCAATGAATTTCATGACTTTTGGCCAAACCTTCCAGGGCCTGAACAATCCGAGCGCGTACCACCGGATCGTCCACATTCGTATTCCGGTGAAGGGTAACCAAAATACGCCCCTTTTTAGCCGAACCCCTGGGGAGATTTAGCAAGGCATCTGCCATGATGTCCCCTGTCATAAGGGTGTGCGCTTCTCCTCGGTCCAAGCCTTCGCGTTGCAGCTGAACAAGCGCCCGTTCGGAAGGCACAAAATGCCAGTCACTGACCGTATCCGTCTTCACTCGAGCCTCCTCTTCCGGCATGGCCGCATTAAAACTTCGCAAACCCGCTTCCACATGAGCTAGAGGCAGGCCCAATCGCTTCGCGGCACGCGCCGCACACCACGTCGAAAATGTATCTCCGTAAACAACCACCGTATCCGGCTGCCACTGCTTCAAGGCTTCCGCCATGGCACCTATATTTTCCTCGTGCTCTTGAGACCAGGCCAAAATAGTATCCGGCTGAAGGCCAAACTCTTGAAAGAACACTTCACTCATCCCCGCCTCCCAATGCTGGCCCGAATGTATAACCCGCTGTGGGGCCCCACGCCGTGCCAAAGCCTCATGTAGAGGGAGCAATTTGATGAACTGAGGCCGAGCCCCTACGATGTGTACAATCATATATTCTATGGGTTTGAACGCATCCAACCCTTATCCGCAAAACTAACGTAATCCCTTTGGCCAACGATCAAATGATCCAAAACCCCAATATCCAAAAACACCCCCACTTGCACCAACCTCCTGGTCAGCTCCTTATCCTCCTCACTCGGGACCAAACGCCCACTCGGATGGTTATGTGCCACAATCACCGCAGGCGCTCGCAACTCCAATGCCCGCTGAAACAAAACCCGCAAATCCGCCACCGTCCCGGTCCAACCACCTTTCCCCACACACTCACAGGCCAGCACCTCATGCGCCCTACTCAAAAACAGCACCCAAAACTCCTCATGATCCAAGCTGAGCAACTTGGGCTTTAACACCTCAAACGCCTCCTTACTTCCAAAAATCCGCTTCCGCACCGCAACCTCCTCCCCCTCCCGCATCCGACGCCCAAGTTCAAAGGCGGCGGCTAGCGCCGCCGCCTTGGCGGGCCCTAGCCCCACTTCCCGCATCAGAGCCTCCGGCCGCGCAGCCGACAAACGTTGCAAATCCTCTCCATGGGCCCGCCACAGCTTTTGAGCTACCTGCAACGCCGATGCTCCTTGGGCACCACTGCGAATCAACAAAGCCAAACATTCCGCAGTGCTCAATGCACGCGAACCCTGCGCAAGACATTTCTCTTGGGGTCGATCCTCTGGGGACCATTCTCGAATAGTAAACGACATGGCCGCAAATTGACATGCGGGGGTGTGGGCAGTCGTCTTTATGGCGGTATTAAGGGCTAGAGGGCTAGAGGGCTAGAGGGCTAGAGCTTGGCA
>JALQUY010000046.1:9374-11811 GCA_023260615.1 Schleiferiaceae bacterium | reverse complement strand
GGTCAGGATGCTCAGAACAAAAATGAAGTGCTGCATGGGAAGATGCTGGGCCCGCCAAATCAGAACACGTCTGATCCAGAGTTGCAGCGTATGCTTCATGCAGGCTGGACCGGGGTGATGCCCAAGGAGAGTTCCGTCAGCTGGGCGGGGTTGATGTGCGAGGGCGCATCAATCATCACGTCGCGGCCGGCGTTGTTTTTGGGGAAGGCGATGTAGTCGCGGATGACCTCGTCGCCGCCCATCAAGGCCACCAAACGGTCAAAGCCGAAGGCGATGCCGCCGTGGGGAGGAGCGCCGTATTCAAAGGCATTCATCAAGAAGCCAAACTGCTCCAGAGCCTCTTCCTTGCTGAAGCCGAGCAGGTCAAACATGCGCTGCTGCAAGGCGCGGTCGTGGATTCGGATAGAGCCGCCGCCAATTTCGTTGCCGTTGAGGACCAAGTCGTAGGCGTTGGCGCGCACCGCACCGGGATCGCTGTCGATCAAGGGGATGTCTTCGGGCTTGGGGCTTGTGAAGGGGTGGTGCATGGCGAACCAGCGGCCGGATTCTTCGTCCCATTCGAGCAAGGGGAAGTCCAGCACCCACAGCGGGGCAAAGACGTCCGGTTTGCGAAGGCCTAATTCTTGGGCCAAATGCATGCGCAGTTCGCTCAAGGCCTTTCGGGTCTTATTCGCGTTGCCCGCGAGGACCAGCACCAAATCGCCGGCCTTGGCGTCGAAGGCCTCTGCCCAGCCGGCTAATGCGGCTTCGTCAAAGAACTTGTTGACGCTGGAAGACAGCTGGCCTTGTTCGTCCACCTTCATCCAGATGAGGCCGGACATGCCCAGCTGAGGGCGCTTGACGTAGTCCGTGAGGGCGTCGAGCTGTTTGCGGGTGTAGCCCGCGCAGCCATCGACCTTGATGCCCACGACCAATTCCGCGTGGTCAAACACGGGGAAGCCGCTGCCTTGGACGCGGTCGTTGAGTTCGACGAAGGTCATGCCAAAGCGAATGTCCGGCTTGTCGTTGCCGTAGAGGCGCATGGCGTCGTCGTAGGTCATGCGGGGAATGTCGCCCACTTCTAGGCCGTGCACATCGCGGATGACGTGCTTGAGCAGGCCTTCAAACGTCTGGAGGATGTCCTCCTGTTCGACAAAGGCCATCTCGCAGTCGATTTGGGTGAATTCGGGCTGGCGGTCGGCGCGCAAGTCTTCATCGCGGAAGCAGCGCACAATCTGGTAGTAGCGGTCCATGCCGGCGACCATAAGCAGCTGCTTGAAGGTCTGGGGCGACTGGGGCAGCGCGTAAAACTGGCCGTGGTGCACGCGAGAAGGGACGACAAAGTCGCGGGCGCCTTCTGGGGTGCTTTTGATCAGGAAGGGGGTCTCCACATCGGCGAAGCCCAGGTCGTTCAGGTAGGTCCGAACCGACATGTTGATGCGGTTGCGGAGCAATAATTTTTCACGGACCGGCGCGCGGCGGATGTCCAAGTAGCGGTACTTCATGCGGAGCTCTTCGCCGCCGTCCGTTTCCGCTTCAATCGTGAAGGGAGGGGTTTTGGCGCCGTTGAGGACCTTGAATTCGGTCACCCAAATCTCCACCTCGCCCGTGGGCAAGTTGGGGTTTTTGTTCTCGCGTTCCACCACTTTGCCCGTGGCCTGCACCACAAATTCACGCTGAGCGCTGCGTGCCAGCTCCAACATGGCGGGATCGACGCCCTCGTTGAAAGCGAGCTGCGTCAGGCCATAGCGGTCGCGCAAATCGATGAAGGACATGCCTCCAAAGTCGCGTCGGCGCTGGACCCAGCCGCTAAGGGTGACGGTTTGACCCGCATGAGAAAGGCGCAGTTCGCCGCAAGTGTGTGTACGGTACATGGTCGTGAAATGAAGTGCAAAGGTAAAAAAGCCGGTGGGGCTACGTAGTTTTATCCCCATGGAGTTTGACGACGTTTATTTCATGCGCCAAGCCATCCGCGAAGCCCTCAAAGCCTACGAGGCCGATGAGGTGCCTGTGGGGGCTATTGTGGTGAGCAACAACCAGATCATCGCGCGCGGCCACAACCTCACGGAGCAGCTCCACGACGTCACGGCCCACGCCGAAATGCAAGCCATCACCGCCGCCTCCCACTACCTGGGCGCCAAATACCTCCCCGACTGCACCCTCTACGTCACGCTCGAACCCTGCAGCATGTGCGCCGGCGCGCTCTTTTGGTCCCAAATCGGCCGCATCGTCTACGGGGCCAGCGACGAAAAGCGCGGCTTCCGCACCATGGGCGGTCAGTTCCACCCCAAAACGCAGGTCACCACCGGCATTGAGGCGGAGGTCTGCGGCGACTTGATGACGGAATTCTTCCGCGCCAAGCGAAAAAAATAACCCCCCTCCCGCCAACTTGGCACAGCTTTTGGAATCTTCCTAGCGACGAACTCTGCGTTTAGATTCGTTCGTAAGTTTAGGTTGG
>JALQUY010000046.1:5808-9275 GCA_023260615.1 Schleiferiaceae bacterium | reverse complement strand
TCCGCCAACTTGGCACAGCTTTTGGAATCTTCCTAGCGACGAACTCTGCGTTTAGATTCGTTCGTAAGTTTAGGTTGGGGAGGGCCGTCGGGGGACGGCCCTTTCTTATTTAGCTTCGCCCTATGAAGTTGCACACACTCAACACCGGGTATTTCAAATTAGATGGCGGCGCCATGTTTGGGGTCGTTCCCAAGCAGCTCTGGCAGCGCACCAATCCCGCAGATGACAACAACCTCTGCACGTGGGCCATGCGCTCCCTTCTGATCGAGGACGGCGACCGCCTCATCTTGGTGGATACCGGCATAGGCAACAAGCAGGACGACAAGTTCTTCAGCCACTACCACCTGCACGGTACGGATTCCTTGGACGGGAATTTGAAGGCGCTCGGCTTTCAGCGCAGCGACATCACGGACGTCTTTTTGACCCACATGCACTTTGACCACGTGGGCGGGGCCGTTGAACGCACCGAACAGGGCTTGCGTCCCGCGTTTTCGCAGGCGACGTATTGGACGAACGAGCGTCATTGGACGTGGGCTACCGAGCCGAATGCACGCGAAAAAGCCTCCTTCCTCGCGGAAAACATCCTCCCCCTCCAAGAGAGCGGCCAACTCGCCTTCATCGATGCCCCCGAAGGCCAGCAGCGCATCAGCACCCCCTTGGGCTTTGACGCCTTTGTGGTCAACGGCCACACGGATGCCCAAATGTGCCCCATCCTGGACTACCGCGGCGAACAGGTCGTCTTCATGGCCGACCTTCTGCCCTCCGTGGGCCACATCCCCTTGCCCTATGTGATGGGCTACGACACCCGCCCCTTGGTCACCTTGGGCGAAAAGAAGGCCATTCTCACGGAAGCGGCGCAGGCCGGCTACCGTTTATTTTTGGAACACGACCCCGAAAACGAAACCTGCACCCTCGAACTCACCGAAAAAGGCCCCCGCTTGGCCCATACTCGCCCCTTAAACGACTGATCCCCGCATGAAGCACTTCCTCGTCGCCCTTTTGGCCCTGTGTAGCTTTCCTAGTCTCGCCCAATACTGGCAGCAAGCCGTCGACTACCACATCCAGGTGGATTTGGACGACAAAAAGCACCAGCTCGCTGGAGACCTCAGCCTGACGTACACCAACAACAGCCCCGACGACCTGCACGAGGTCTTCTTTCACCTCTATTGGAACGCCTTCCAGCCCGGAAGTATGCTGTCCAACATGGCCAACATCCCCACCAAATTCCCCGACCGCGCCATCGGCGACAAGGTGGAGAACTACGCCCCAGACGAGTACGGCGAGCAGATCATCCAAACCTTGACCCTAAACGGCGAAGCTCTCTCCTTCACGGTGGACCAGACCATCCTGCATGCCAAACTCCCCACGCGCATTGCTCCAGGCCAAACGGTCACCTTCCACATGACCTACACCACGCGCATCCCCAAATTGGTCGAGCGCGCCGGTCGTGACAACCCCGAAGACATCGCCTACAGCTTCACCCAGTGGTACCCCAAAATGGTCGTCTACGACACCGACGGCTGGCATCCTGACATCTACGTGGCGCGCGAGTTCTACGGCGACTTTGGCACCTTCCAAGTGGACATTACGGCCCCAGCGAGCTACATGATTGGCGGTTCGGGCGTCCTCCAAAACCCCGACGAAATTGGCCACGGCTATTCGGCCACTCCCGTGAAATTCAAAAAGAAAGACCGCATCACGTGGCGCTTCAAAGCCGAGAAGGTGCACGACTTCGCCTGGGTCGCCGACAAAGAATTGCAGCACGACATCCGCGTCACGGCATCCGGCCTGCCCATTCACTTCTTCTACCAAAGCGATAGCGCTTCCAGCAAGTACATGTCGACCGAAAAGCTACAAGCCGACGTGGAGGCCTACTTTGCCTTTATGCACGACCATTTTGGCAGCTACGACTGGCCCCAATTCAGCGTCGTACAGGGCGGAGAGGGCGCCATGGAATACCCCATGGCTACGTTGTTGCAGGTTCACGGCAGCTACGACGGCTTGCTCGGCACCATCATCCACGAGGCCTCCCACATGTGGTTTTACGGCATGCTTGGCACCGACGAGCAGCGCTACTATTGGATGGATGAGGGCTTTACCAGCTTTGCGGAGGACGAGGCGATGAATGTCGTTTCGGGTAAAAACTTCCCGAATGCCCACCTCGGCTACCTCGGCCGCTACGGACGCGTCGCCCACGAAGACTGGATGGAGCCCGCCAGCACCCTCGCCAACTACTTCGACGGCAAATTCCCCTACCAAATGGCCGCCTACATGAAAGGCTCTCTCTTCCTCGTGCAGCTTCGAGGCATCGTCGGCGAAAAAGCCTTTTGGTCCACCATGAAGCGCTACAAAAACGAGTGGGCCTTCAAGCATCCGCGCCCCGAAAATTTCCTGCGCATCGCCGAACAAGAATCCGGCATGGTGCTCGACTGGTACATGAACCAGTGGATTGAAACCAACAAGGTGCCCGACGTCGCCGTCGACAGCGTCTACACGACCGGTGGCAATTTGGCCAATATTCAATTGTCCCGAAAGGGCTCCCTCGCCCTCCCCGTGGACGTCGATGTGGTCCTCAAAAACAAAACTACCCTCCACTACACCGTGCCCTTGGCCGCCATGTTTGGCGCTAAGCCCGACAAAGCCGTCGTGGGCCCCTGGAACTACACCCAAAAAACCTTCACCTTCCAAGTAGACGTGCCCGCCGATCAAATTGAGCGCGTAGTCGTCGACCCCGAGCGTTGGACCGCCGACGCGAACCGGGAGGACAATGTGTGGGAGTAGCGCGTTCGGCGCGCTACCGCCGCTTCTTCTTCGGCGTGGTCTTGGGTCCTTTGGCTTTGAAGGATTTGGGACCTCGACCGCTTGAGCTTTTGGAGCCTCCGCGAGAATCGCCGCGTGAATTACCTCGTGAACTTCCGCCGCGCGAACCACCGGACGACCAGCGCTCGCCGGATTCGGTGGGACGGGTGTCGGAGAAACGGCCGCGGGTGCTAGAAGAGGAACGTCCAAAGGCGCCGGCAGAACCGCCTTCGGCCACGCCAAAGTCGATGGTTTTTTTGAGGACGTCCACCTGCTTGACGACGATGCGGATGGGGTCGCCGAGGGATCGAATTCGGCCTGTTCGGTCGCCGACAATGCGGAATTTATCGTCTTCCACGTAGTAGTAATCGTCGGTGAACTCGCGCAGGCGCACGAGGCCTTCGCAGCCCATGGTGGGGATTTCGACAAAAACGCCCCAGTCGGTGACGCCGGAGATGATACCGTCGAATTCTTCCCCGAGGTACTTCTCCATGTACTTGGCTTGCATGTACTTGATGGAGGAACGTTCGGCTTCGGAGGCGTTCTGTTCGCGGGAGGAGGAATGCTCGCAGAGCTCCTCAAAGACGGCCGCGGACGGGTTCTTCTCGTTGTCCAAGAAGCCCTGGAGGAGGCGGTGCACCATCATGTCGGGGTAGCGACGGATGGGA
>JALQUY010000046.1:0-5710 GCA_023260615.1 Schleiferiaceae bacterium | reverse complement strand
CGCGGACGGGTTCTTCTCGTTGTCCAAGAAGCCCTGGAGGAGGCGGTGCACCATCATGTCGGGGTAGCGACGGATGGGGGAGGTGAAGTGCGTGTAGTCGTCAAAGGCGAGGCCGTAGTGCCCGATGTTTTGGGTGCTGTAGACGGCTTTGGCCATGGTGCGGACCGTGAGGGTCTCGAGCATGTTGGCTTCGGGGGTGCCTTTTACGCGGGAGAGGAGGTCGTTGATGGACTTTCGGACCGCTTGCGTGCCCTGCGTAGCGAGCGCATAGCCCAAGGGACGAACGAAGAGGGAGAGCGTCTCCAGCTTGGTGGGATCGGGCTGGTCGTGAATGCGGTAGACCATGGTACGCGTGCTGCGTTTGCCGTCGCCCTGGCGGCCCACGTAATGAGCCACGTGCTTGTTGGCCAGCAGCATGAACTCTTCGATCAGCTTGTTGCTGTCACCGGCCTGCTTGAGGTAGGCGCCGATGGGTTCGTTGTTGGCGTCCAGGCGGAATTTCACTTCCGCGCGGTCAAAGGCAATGGCACCGGCCTTCATGCGTCCTTTGCGCAGGGCTTGGGCCATGCGGTTCATGGTGAGGAGTTCGGCGCTCAGGGGGTCAGCTTCGCCATCGAGCACGGCTTGGGCCTCTTCGTAGGTGAATCGACGGTCCGAATGGATCACCGTCCGCCCAAACCAGCGGTCCAAGACCTGCCCCTCCTCGTCCATGGTGAAGAGGACCGAAAAGGTAAACTTGTCTTCGTTGGGGCGCAGGGAGCACACCTTGTTGCTGAGCTTTTCGGGAAGCATGGGGACGACGCGGTCCACCAAGTACACCGAGGTGGCGCGGTTCTGCGCTTCCTCTTCCAAGGCGGTGCCGGGCCGAACGTAATGGGTCACATCCGCGATGTGCACCCCGATTTCCCATCGTCCATCGCCCAGTGCTTTGATGCTCAAAGCATCGTCAAAGTCCTTGGCGTCGACGGGGTCAATGGTGAAGGTCAGCGTGTCGCGGAGGTCGCGGCGGCGCTTAATTTCTTTAGGATCCAGGGTTTCTGGGATGGCTTCGGTTTCCTTTTCGACCGCCTCCGGGAAGTGGTAGGGAAGGCCGTATTCGTGGAGGATGGCGTGGATTTCGGTATCGTGGTCGCCGCGTTCGCCCAGGACTTCTATCACTTTGCCTTGCGGGTGCTGCTCGGCGTCCTCCCATTTAGTCAGTTCGACCACGACCATGTCGCCGTCTTTACCGCCTGCGAGTTGCTTGAGGGGGATGTAAAAATCGGGGCCCACTTTGCGGGTATCCGTCACCAAAAAGGCATGCTGGGGGGTCACTTGGAGGGTGCCCACATAGCGGTCCCGTGCGCGCTGCACGACCGCCACCACTTGCCCTTCGAGCTTGCGGTTGTTTCGGGTCGGAAAGAGCTGAACGCGCACCTTATCGCCGCCAAAACTGGTGCCCAAATTGCTTTCTTTCACGAAGACGTCATCCGCGCCGCCGCCCGGAACCACATAGCCGGTGCCGCTGGACGTGAGCTGCAGGATGCCCTCCACCAAATTCTCCTCCATGGCGAGCTGGTACTGCTCGGGCTTGATTTCGTTCACATGACCGGCCGAACGCAAAATGTCCATCGCGGCCTTGGTCAAAATCTTACCGCTGCGCTCCATCATGCCCATCTCCAGAGCGAGGTCCGAAAGGGGAAACACCACACTGGGTCGGCGCTGCAGGGTGCGTAAAATTCGGGAGGCGAGGGAGGCCGCATCCATCGAACGGTGGGCCTTGTTTTTCTTGGATTTCTTCATACAATCTTCCACAAAGGTCGCCCTTTTTCACGCGCTTGGTGCTACCGTTGCGTTAAGAGTGGCACCGAACTTGCAAAGGATTAAGCATTTAAATCCGTATAAAACGCACCTTTGTGCCCATGAAACGACTAGCTACCCTCGCATCCTTCTTCTTTTTGGCCCTCACCAGCTTCGCCCAAACTACCGATGACGGCGAGGCCAAAGTGCACCTTTTTGCCAACATCGAAAACGCCTACTACAGCTACCAAGCGCGCCTCGACATCGTCAACGAAGCCCTAGAAGCCGGCGCCATCACCGAAGACAGCGCCCAAGCATGGAAGCTGCAGCTCATGGAAAATTTTCAAGAGCGCTTGATGGAAATTGCCGTCGACGCAGGCGATCAACTGTGGGCGGCGAACGATGAAGATGCGGGTGACGAAGTCTCGATCGAATCTAAAGAAGACACCGCCAGCGCCTATGCGGCCGTGCGCGAAGCCAACAAGGCCCAAGGCGAATGGATCGAACAAGTCGGCGAACCCGAGAACGACCCCAAAGGCCGTTGGAAGAAGCGCAAGCGCAAATTCACCGGCAGCGGCATAAACATCGGCTACGCGCCCTACCTGATGGCCCTGGACGCCAACCAAGAGTTTGTCCCCTCCGATTTTCTTCCCGAAACGGGCAGCGTCAGCACCGTCAGCTGGGACGTCTTCTTTCACCAGCGCCGCTTAGGCCGCACCCCCCTGTGGATGCGTTCCGGCCTCACATGGGATTTCTACACCGTGGACTTTGGCACCCATACCTACCTGACCACGGATCTCATTCCCGGCGCCAACGGCATTTACCTCGTGGAGGATCCGTCCATCACGTTCCGCAATAGCACCCTTTCCACCTCCTACCTCACCGTTCCCCTTTGGTTTTACCTCAACGGCAGCCGAACGGGCCGAAAAGGACTCAGCGCCGCCGCCGGCTTCTACGGGGGCATCCGCGCGGGCGCTACCACCCGCACCCTCCGGTACATGGACAGCAACAACGGCTGGACCCGCGAACGCGTCAACTCCCGTTACTACACCAACCCCGTCTCCGCAGGCGTCCAACTTCGTGTGGGCTACAAAAAATTCCACCTTACGGCCCGCCAGTCCTTGACCCCTCTTTTCAACCCTCGCTTGGACATCGTCCGCCCAGACGTCTACGTGGCCTCATTGGCTTTGGGCTGGGATTGGGAATAGGAGCTCGGGAGCTCAGGCTTTGCCTTCGCGCTTGGAAGCTAGAGGGCTAGGTAGCTAGAGGGCTAGGTGGCTCGGGCTTCGCCCTGTGGCTAGAGAGCACGCGCTTCGCGTTGTAGCTTTTCCCTTAAACGCTTATTCTCTTTTACCTTTTAACCAGGTTGGGGACCTTCTCCGCGCGCTAGGACTTTCCGTTGTTTTGCCTAGCCCTCAAGCCCCATGCAACCTTTCGGAGACTTGTGCCATCTTTAGGTAGAATCACTTCCAGTTGGAACGCATCGAAGACCACATACCCAGCGCTATTCAGGGCGACCTGAAGGCTCAAAAGGCACTGTACGAGGGCTTATCGCCCTTTGTGCTGGGGCTGTGTCAACGGTACTTTCCACAGGAGGATGAAGCGGAAGACCACATGATACAGACCATGATTGCCTTTTTTCAAAAGCTGAACACCTACCGCGGGGATGCCCCTGTGAAGTATTGGGTGCGGCGCATGGCGATCAATCAATGCTTGATGACGCTCCGAAAGCAATCCGCCTTCCAGAAGCCCATTGAAGACCAGCATGTCAGCTTTGATTCGCTCAATAGCTCGCATGACGAGGCCTATTTGCTGCACCTCGTGCAGGCATTGCCGGTGGGTTTTCGGACCGTATTTAACCTCTATGCGATTGAAGGATTTTCCCACGCAGAAATAGCCGAATCCTTGGGTATCTCCGAAGGTACCAGCAAGTCGCAACTCAGCCGGGCACGTCAATGGCTGCAGAAGGCGCTCCAAAAATCGGAACAAGAACTGCGATGAGAAAGGAGCCAAAACACCCAGTGGATGCTGCCTTTGAAGAGGCTCTTGGCCATCGAACAGCGGCGCCACGTTCGACCTCTTGGGAAGCGATCCTTTCGGGCCAGGAAACACCATGGTCTTTGGAAGAGGAGGCGCTTATCCAAAACCTGAAGGATCATCAGGTCTCGCCCAAACCTCGTTCGTGGGACCGCATCCAAGCACACATTCAGCCGGTCAAACGGCGCACCCTCGTGTGGTACCGATGGACGGCTGCGGCGTCCGTACTGCTGATAGCTACCCTGGTAGGGCGGTATGGGGTGGGAGGCTTAAGCGTTCAACCACCAAAGCTGATGACCCCAATCGCACAAGCGCCCACGGCTGCTGTGCCCATTGAATCCAATACACCTGATATTCCAGTGGAGCTCTATCCTGTAACTTCTCAATCCAACACAGGAGGGGTGACTTCGATTAAAAAGATGGAGACTGCCATCCAAGGGGCATTTAGCACCGTTCCAGAGGGGCAATCAAGGGCTAAGCTATCGGTTCAATGGATGCCTTTGGCCCTTGAGAAGATCGACGAGGATCTGCACTTTGTGACGCTTCCTGAAACCCTAGTGGAATCGAGTTCATTCCCAAATGAGATTCCGGTGAATCGCCGTAAAAATGGGTTGCGACCGACCTCCCCGTGGAGCAAAGCCATCACGGCCTATGTGGCCACCCAATCCGCTCGGGTAAAAGAGGGACAGCCGCTTCAAGCGCCCTGGAGCAACTACACCATCGCGGTGGAAGTCAAAGTCCCGCCCTTGGCCCATTCATTTATCCAAAACACCCTTACGCATCCTTGACATGAAACACTATTACGCGCTCTTTTTTGGCCTGGCTGGAATGATATCGGCCCACGCTCAGGAATCAATTCTGACGGATTTAGCCTTTCGTGCGGACTCCGTCTATGTTGACTCTTCCGAAGTTGCATTCTTCAATGACATGAATGCAGAAGATTCGGCATTTTTTGCGGAGGACATAGAAATGGCACTCACCCCAGATTTTACCTTAAAGTTTGCCCCCAAACCAAAAGCCGACAAAGCAGAAAAAGTATACAAATTCAACGGCCAAACGGTCACCTTCGGCACTTTTCCGGGGTTCTACAATGGAATAGGTTTCTTTGCCTACCAAAACTATTCAAATCCCTCGCCCGTCTCCACCTGGGGAGAGGGCTTCTTGACCGATGTGACGTATTCTTCCTATGAAGTTTTCTACGTCCAAGAGCGCTGGAAAGAATCGCCCATTTGGGGACACATTGGCCTTTCTTGGGATATGGTTGGCCTCACCCTCCAGCCAAATTCCTATCTGACTACCTCCTTTTTGGACGGCCAACCCAACGGTCTGACGATCGTGGAGTCCCCCGACGTGACAGAGATGGAAGTTTTTTGGAAGAGTTCAGAATTCATCATGAACTATCTCACGTTGAACAATGCGTTTGTCTTCAACATGAGCCGTTCGGGCCGAAAAGGATTGAGCCTCACCGTTGGACAATATATCAGCGCGCGCTTGGGCCAACCCGTGATGCACAGCCGGTACTACATCACGGGCGTTGGTCAAGTTCGATCAACGGTGCGGAGCTCCTTTTATTCCAATCCCTGGCATGTTGGCACCTATGGCCGAGTCGGCTATAACAACTTCTTCTTTGAATTTAGGCGTGGTGCGACTCCATTGTTCAATAGCCAAGCCCAAATGCCAAATGCTTTCGTGGGAGCCGTGTCGGTGGGGTATTCGACGAAGTGGTGAGGAGCTCGGGCTCTGCCCTCACGCTTGATAGCTAGAAGGCTCGGGCTTCGCCCTGTGGCTAGAGAGCACGCGCTTCGCACAAATTAGCTAGGTAGCTCGAAAGCTAGAAAGCACGCGCTTCGCACAAATTAGCTAGGTAGCTCGAAAGCTAGAAAGCACGCGCTTC
>JALQUY010000045.1:4996-11974 GCA_023260615.1 Schleiferiaceae bacterium | reverse complement strand
GAGGCGGTTTGCGCCTTCTTGCCATTGCGCAGCTGAGCGATGGCTTTTTTGAATTCGCTTTCCTGGAAGCCCTGGTCTTTCATGGCCTTGGCCACGTTGTCCTTCCCCGTTCCCAGGCCCAGAAGGAGGTATTCAATCGTCAGGAATTCGTCCCCGTCCTTCTTAGCGGTTTGCAGCGCGCGTTGGAGCGCTTCTTGTGCCGAACGCCCCATGTAGGGCTGTCCGCCTTCCACTTTGGCGATTCGGCTCAACTCGGCTTCCGCAATTTGTTTGAGGGTCTGCCCGTTCAGGCCAACCATTTTGAAAAGGTGCTCTACTAAAACGGAATCCGTTTGCCACGCGCCTAAAAATATATGGGGGGTCTCCAAGGCCTGGTGTCCCTGAGCAGAGGCCAGGGTCTGTGCAGCTTGAAGTGCTTCTTGTGTTTTTACCGTGAGGTTGTCCATGGGTGTGGTATTTGAATCTCACGCTTCAATTCAAATGCCGAAGCAAAAATTCCACCAATTCGCTATGGAATTGTGTCAAAATGACTGAATTAACGCACTATGAGTGCCAAATTGACACATGGATGTGCGTTTGGACGGCTCGAATAAAAAACGCCGCGACCTTGGGGGCCGCGGCGTAGGAGAACGTGTGAGTTCTGCGTTTAGTGCTGTACGATAAACTTGCGGGTCAAGGACTGTCCGTCCACCGTAACCTCCATCATGTAGAGACCACCTGCCCATGCGCTAGCGTCAAAGTCTACGCGGTTGTAGCCTTCTTCGCCTTTGACAGATCCGTCGCTGACGACTTGACCCAAGCTGTTCGTGATGGTGTAGCCAACGACCGTAGGCTTCACCGTATTGAACATGAAGGAGCCTTGTCCGCTCAAGGGGTTGGGGGAGACGTGGCCCAGGAAGAATCCAGGGATTTCCACTTCTGCAACACCAATACCTACGATGTCTGCAGGCGTGCCAAAGGGAGCCTCTTCCAAACAGAAGTCATCAACCGCCCAACCAGGTCCATCAATCGTGTAGTCAGATCCAAAGCGGAAGCGGAAGACCAGCTTGCCCGGGTTGGCTACGGTGAACTTGAGGGTAGAGTTGGTATACCCGTTGGTGTTGCCGCTCCAACCTGGTCGGACGATGTCCAAACTGGTCACGTGAACGGTGTTGTACCACAGGCCGTTGGTCAACGTGTTACCCAAAGTGTACCACGTAATACCACCGTCATAGGACCAGTCGACGCTACCACCGTCGTGGTAGAGTTCGGAGATCATGTTGTGGTTGAAGTTCATGATGTATGTCTTGTTCGTATCGAGTACGAAGAAAGGCGTATGCAAGGCAGACTGCCCCGTGTGGTGGTAGTTGCTATCCAAACGTGTCATCCAAGCCTTCGAGCCACTAGCTGCGGAGTTCATACCCGTTTGGTTGGGCGTTCCAAACTCCCAATCGTGGTCGAGCAATTTGTTGGTCGTGTGCAAAGGCAACCACAAGGGCACTGTGGGATCTTCAAAGTCGTTACAGTAACCGTTGCCCGTGCTGATGGTGACTTCATCCAAAGTGGTGACAGGCAAGCAAGCCACGTCGTCCGAGGTCAAGTTGTCTTGCTTGTTGTTTGGACGAGCGGTTTCTACACAAATCGTGTAGGTACCTGCGCCTTGGTTCACCCACACTTGCTCAAAGTCGTACCATTGGCGTTGACCGCGAAGCATTGGGGCAGGGTTGCCCGTGTTCTTGTTCTTGAATACCACGGTTTCGTAGTTAGACCACGATCCACCGTTGACTTGGAAACGAACCAAGCAGCTGTCCAATTTCTTGGCGCCGGTGTTCTCAATACGAACTCGGATATGAGACGTGTCGCCAGGAATGACAATGTACTCTTTGGTATCCACTTCAACGGGAGAAGCAGAGTTCTGGGGTGGAACGTACACCTCAAAGTCGTCAATGGCCCAGCCTTTGGCGGAAGAGCCTGCAGCAGAGGCCATTCGGAAGCGCAAACTGATGGGGTTAGGGGAGAAGTTCCAAACATTCAAGGGGATGGACGATGTAATCCACTGACCAGAGGTGCTACCGGCCCAACCTGGAGAGTTGAGGGACTGTACGGAGGGAGAACCGTAGTTCGAGCCATACCAGTTGTAACCTACCGCCACGGCAGCGTTACCCAGAGTGTTCCAGTTTCCATTTTGGAAGTATTCGACTACGCCACCGTCGGTAGGCGTAAAGTCAAACTTGTGCTTGAAGCGGAGTTCTGCTGAGACCACCGTGTCAAAGTTGGTCAGCGTCGGAATACGGAGGATTTCCGTCTTGCCGGGTTGGTAATTGTCGGTCAAGCCAGTGACCCAACAATTGGTTCCAGAGGCTGCACCGTTGAAACCGCCCCCTTTAGCTGGCGTGCCGAACTCCCACATCTGAAGGGTTCCAGGGCCGCCTTGCGCAAAGAAACCTGTTTCGTCTCCGACACAGTTGTCGAAACTCACGGGACCAAAGGAAATGGGGTAGGAAGTCGCTCCAGAAGACGTCTTGGAAGCGGTGTCGTTGATAGCCATACCGTCACCCGCCAAGGTGGTCCAAGCCTTGACTTCAAAATCGCCGACGTAATAGGTCGGAGGTGTAGTCACGGTGATGGTGCCCTCAGCACCAGGAGCCAAGGTTCCTGCGTAGGTGGTGGTGTAGGTGCCTGTGTTACTGGGGGTACACAGGTCATTGACCTGGTAGGTGACGGGAATACCCGTCTTCGAGGCAGTTCCATAGTTGCGAACCTTGATTACCACGTTCTGTGGGTTGGCCAGGTTCACGGAATTTAGGGGACTGGTGACGATTGAAACACCTACGTCATTGGCGGGTTGGTTGTAGATCATCAAGTCGTCAATGGCAATATCTGCCAAGTCTCCAGAACCCGTCTTACGGGCTAGGATGCGGATTTTTACGACATCGCCTGCGTAAGCGGAGAGGTCGACCATTTTAAACTTCCAGTCATCTACTTCACCCGTTTGCTGAGCGCCCGAAATAGGTGCACCCGCAACCGTTTGCCAGCTGTTACTGCCGTCAGGTACCACTTGGACGTTGAGGATGTTCACATCCGCGCCAAACATGTGGTACCAGAAAGTCAATACCGGGTTCGTCATAGCCGAAAGGTCCACACAACGCGTAGTTGCGAAGAGCGCAGCAGGGCTGTTGTTGCCGTAACTAGCTTCGGTGTAGAGGTAATTGCCGCTTCGGGTGCGATTCCAACGAGGACCCGTGTTGAAGGTGGGCGTCAATGCAGAGCCCACTTGCCAGGCATAGTCGGCCGTTTGAGGTGCTGGCAAGGTTTCCCAATCGGTCGTGTTGAATGTCCCTGGGTTGCCAGAGGTGCCGTTGCCCGCGTTCCAGCCTGGTCCGTCAAAGGTTTGGATGTGGGGGAACTGGGTAATGGGTGCAATGTGCTCGATGAAGAAGAAACCGAGGGTGTCGTTGCTCGTATTTGGGTCACCGGGGGCCTCAGACCAAACGTAAATGTGGTAGTTCGCATACGCGCTCAAGTTGGCCTTGGGGGTGAACGTATAGGAGGTGGTATCGCCCAGGTTCAACGTGGTGTAGATCGTATCGCGAGAAACTACCGTGGTGTTGGTATTGAGGTTCTTCACAGAGAAGGCGACCGGGATGGTATCAATCGGGAAGAAGCCCTCGGAACGCAGATGGATGCGGACGTCCTCGGTGGCCGTGTACTGACAGAAGCCGTTCTGAGGTTTGTACATGGCCAACATCTCGATGTCGGCGGGATCTGGTTCATAAACGGAGATATCATCGATGGCCATATCGCCCAAGTCGTTGGCGGAGGTGTTGGCTTTGTTCCCCAAAAAGCGGATTCGGATGATTTGATCCAAGTAGGGATCAAGGTTCACCAACGCTTTCTGCCAGGGATCGTTTTGGTTGGTTTGCTGCTGACCGGGGATGAGCATTACACCGACGACCCATTTAGGCGTGGTAGAGCCGGTGTCAATATCCACGCGCAAGTTGCCCATGTCCGCACCGTACTTGTGGTACCAGAACTCCAACACGGCGTGGTTGAGGCCCGTGAGCTTCAAGCAAGGTGTGATAAGCGTCGTATTGTTGTTGGTGTTGCCCTGAGAGGCCTCAGTGTACACGTACTTGCCACCACCGGTGGTGTGGTCGCCCAAAGGACCCGTGTTGAGCGTGCCCGTTTGGCCAATTCGGATCGACCATGCAAAACCAGTAGATGTCGTGTTTGGAGACACTTGCCAGTTTTTGCCGGATGGCGGGTTTCCTTGCGGGAACGTTCCTCGGTGCGCTGTACCCGTAGCCCCAGTTCCTGAGCCGGGAATCCAGTCAATGCTGGAGAAATTCTCCACCCAAGGGAAGTTCGTGACGAGGTAGGGGAAACTGTTTGGTGTGGTGGTACCACAAATAGCAGGGGGTGAGGGGTCTATCCAGAAAGTGTTGTTGAGTGGAGTTGAACTTAACGAGGGTACGCGCACGACGTTGGGACAGGCACAGTCAAAAATTTCCACATACCAATCCACAGAGTCGCCCACCACCAAGTTGCTCAAGGTGTAGAAGTATTCGGCCGAGTCTGGGCAAGAGGTAGAGATGGAGGAGTTCATTTGAACCGTGGTCCAAGTACCCCCATTGAGGCGGTGATGCAAGAGGACGGAGTCTATACCAGATTCTAAGTCCCTGGCTTTCAGTCTAATTTCTTGGTTGGATTGGTAGCGCGCTCCGATGGGCTCTTTCCGTGGAATGAGGTTGAAGGTGTAGGTTGGGGGAATCAACTCACAAGGTGCCGCTTCGACTTTCACGTTGTCCACGAACCAACCGGCAGGGTTGGCGGTACCAAAAGGAGAACGGTACTCGAGGATAAACTGGATTTTACAGCTAGCGTAACCTTGAGCCGTTCCGCTGGGGCCATTACCGATAATGCTCGAGATGTCGAAGGTTTCTCCTACCCACCAAGTCGCAGTGGGCGCAACACCCGTTCCCGCCGTGGTCAAACCACCCCAGTAGGGCGAATTGTTGGGGTTGGCGTACGATAGTTCGTTGAAGTAACCCGTAGAGTTAAAGCCGCCCGAGGCGCCGCGGTAGTGGGTGCTATTTAAGCGCGTCCACGTCGCTCCGTTGTCGTTCGAAACGCGCACATAGGCTTGCTGTCCAAAATGGACCTTACAGATCTGGTCAAAGGTCAATCGAACGAAAATATTGCCCGTAGTTGCAAAGGCGTCGGTCTCAAAAATGACCGAGTCAAACGGAACAATTTTAGCATGGTAGCTGTGGGGAGCGGACACGGAAAATGCGGACGTGTCGTTCCAGTAGGGAATGGTGGTGCCAGGCGTAGTATGAAAAGTAGTTACGGAGTCTGGACCTGAGGGTGGGTCAAACTTTTCATGGAAAACCACAGTGATGGGGCTGGTCTGCGCCATGGCGCTCCACGAAGCGATTAGCACAAAGGCTGAAAGGATGCGTCGAATGCGATGTTTCATCGAGGTGTATTTTGGGAATGTCCGCATTCTCCAAATATACACTTTTACATGTCTGATTGGACTACCGAATTCTCAACCGCAGTAGGCTTTTGCCATCTAATTTGGCTTCCAATTCATCGCCAGGAGAAACCGGTCCGACTCCCGCGGGCGTGCCTGTGAAGAGCAGGTCCCCCGTTTTTAGGGTGAAATACTGGCTGACGTGCGCGATTAATTCCTCCAATGGGAATAGGAAATCCGAGGTGTTACCGGCTTGAACTTCTGTACCGTTTTTCAACAAGGAAATGTCGTGAAATCCAGGTGCTATGGGCCCTTTAATCCATTCCCCTAGCACAGCGGAACCATCAAAACCTTTGGCTTTTTCCCAAGGTAGACCCTTGGCTTTGAGCTTCGATTGGAGGTCTCGGGCCGTGAAGTCTAAACCAACGGTCATGGCATCCACGTAGGACCAGGCGAATTCGGGCTCAATAAATTTCCCAACACGACCGATGCGAACAACCCATTCGACCTCGTGGTGAATATCGGAGGACCACGACGGGATGACGAAGGGAAGGCGGGGCTGAAGTATGGCTGAATCCGGCTTGCAAAAAACGACGGGCTCTTCAGGAACAGCATTGCCCAGTTCTGTGGCGTGATCCCGGTAATTGCGGCCGATGCAGAGGATTTTCATCGCAAGCTGAGTCGAATGGCCGTTAATATCTTCTTCGTGTAGAGCGGGAAGTCGGCGTTTTGAATCCAGCTGTAGTAGCCGGGATCTTTTTCGAGTACGCTCGCAACCGTTTGGCCCTTGTATTTGCCGAATGAAAACTGCTCCACCCCTTCTTTGTTGAAGGTAATGAAGCCTGCAAAGTCAGCTGCTTGGTGCATGTTGCTGAATTCGGCCAGTCCGGCTACACTTTCAGGAAGGTCGCTGTAGCGCTGCACCTGGGCGCGCAACACGTTGAGGGTCGCCCGAACGTCGGCTTCTGCATTGTGGGCGTTTACCAAATCTTCCTGGCAGTAAAATTTCAAAGCGGCGGACAGGGTACGCTGCTCTTTTTTGTGAAAGATGTTTTGGACATCTACGGCGTGCACTTTGCGCAAATCAAAATCCACCTCGGCACGCAGCATCTCCTCCGCGAGCAAGGGAATGTCAAAGCGGTTGGAGTTGTAGCCAGCCACATCGCACTCCTTCATAAAGGCCGCGATTTCAGGGGCAAGCTCCTTGAACGAAGGGCTGTCAGCCACCATGTCATCGGTAATGCCATGAATGGCGCTAGCGCTAGCGGGAATAGGCATCCCAGGATTTACGCGCCAAACCTTGGTCGTTTCCGTACCATTGGGTTCCACTTTGATGACGCACATCTCGACGATGCGGTCACTGACCACCTGGACCCCGGTGGTTTCCAGGTCAAATACGCAAAGTGGGCGTTGAAGCTTCATCAAATCTCGCGGTTCAAATCCCACTGTTCGAGGTAGTCCGCCACGCGTCGTACGAACATGCCGCCCAAAGCACCGTCTACAACGCGGTGGTCGTAGGAGTG
>JALQUY010000045.1:3719-4897 GCA_023260615.1 Schleiferiaceae bacterium | reverse complement strand
GGCCTTATCGGCCAGTTCATTCACTGCCTTGGCAAGACCGCTCAAACTAAAGCGATCCGCATTTTTGATCACAGGTACAATGAGGTTGCCCGTCGGTAGAGCCGTGGCCATTCCCAGGTTAATGGGCTTGTGCTTCACGATGGTCTTTCCGTCGATGCTCACGTTGATGTTGGGGAAGTCCTTGATCGCCTTCACCACGGCCTCCATGAAAATGGGGGTGAAGGTGAGTTTGTCGTTTTCACGCTTTTCATAGCTGCCCTTCACCTTGTTGCGCCACAATACAATGTTGGTCACGTCGGCTTCCACGAAGGAGGTCACGTGCGGTGAGACATGCTTGCTCATGACCATGTGGTCGGCGATGAGGGTGCGCATGCGGTCCATTTCGACCAATTCGTCTCCGGGGAAGATGGTGGGGGTAGGGGCTTTAAAGCCATGGCCCGAAACAGCAGGCGCTGCGTTGTTTGAGGCCACGGGTGCGGGAGCCGCCGCAACTGGCGCTGCGACAGGCGCAGGGGCTGCCTTGCGGTTTTTCAAAAAGGCGAGGACGTCGCTCTTGGTGACGCGGCCTTCGTTGCCAGAACCTTCGATACCGTTGAGTTCGGCCTCCGAAACACCTTCCGCCTCGGCAATGCTGCGAACCAAAGGAGAATAGAATCGACCGTTACTCTCGCGTGGGATTGCTCCGGTGCTGTTTTTAACCGCCTCCGCAGAGGCTTCGATGGCTGCGGCGCTGGCTGCAGGTGTGGGATCAGCAGGGGCTTGTGGAATCACCTTCTCGGCAGCAGGTGCGGCAGCAGGCGCCTCTGTTTTCGCGGGAGCAGCAGCGGGGGCATCGCCTTCCGTTTGGATGTGGGCAATGACTTGGCCCACCTGGATGACGTCGTTCTCATTGAACAAACGTTTCACCAAAACGCCTGCGACAGGGGATGGAATATCGCTGTCAACTTTGTCCGTGGCGATGGTGAGGACGGATTCGTCTAACGCAATCGTGTCGCCTTCGTTTTTAAGCCATTGGGTAATAGTGGCTTCAGCTACCGATTCGCCCATTTTGGGCATGGTCAATTCAAACATAGTCTCTGGGGTTGTTCGGCAAATTTACGTCAAAAGCTCCCGCCGAATAGGGCATAAACGTCTAATTCGGGTCGCCAATTTTCGGCGTAGCGGAGATCGGATTCGTA
>JALQUY010000045.1:0-3709 GCA_023260615.1 Schleiferiaceae bacterium | reverse complement strand
CAAAAGCTCCCGCCGAATAGGGCATAAACGTCTAATTCGGGTCGCCAATTTTCGGCGTAGCGGAGATCGGATTCGTATGCGATATCCGGGGTGAACGCTCCTGGGCCGTGCTGGAAAACCCCAGGGCGCAACGGGGGCAGATGCTCACCTGGGGCGATGTATCCCACCCACGTCTTTCGCCCAAGTAGGACAGGAACCAGGTTGGTTAGGAGGAGGCGTGCGCGTTTGGTCCAAAGCAATAGGGGGAATCCCAAGAGCGCAATGGCCGAGATGAACAGGTCTAAGAGCCGTTTTTGGCGGCGTACCCCCGCTTGCGAGAGCGCAAGCTGACCCGATTCTGAAGCAGTGGCATAGGTGTCGCTGCCCAGGGTCCAGCCGGGGTAGACCATGCGGAAGCGAACGCCATCCGGCACCACGGCTGAAATAGCGATCATCGCTTCGATCATGCCCTGATAGCTGTGTTCCTCGGGGTGGAAGAAAAGCGTTTTGGGGCGGAGGTGCAGTACGCGCAGGGCGAGGCGGTCCAGAGGCCATTTTTCCGAACCCACGTGCGCCTCCACTTGTCCATAGCCGCGGTAGAAAAAGCCACTGCGGCCACGGGCGCTGATGGACGTTCGGACCGTAAAAAAGCCGACCAAATGCCCCAAAGAAAACAAAGCGACTAAAGCCCGCGAGAACCGCCAGTCCGTCGGTAAAAACGCATAGCCCGCCAATAGGACGCCGGATGTGATCAAAAAGGCACTGACCACGCGGCGAAGCGATGCAGATTTACTGAAGGCTCCAAGGAACGCCATGCCTACCGTCCAAAAGACAGCAAAAAGCGGCAAAAAGACGAGGCGGAACCGTTCGGGATAGGCACCGCCTTCCACGTAGCGGTGGTTGCGCTCCCAGTAGGTACTCAAGCCGTCGCTCAAGACATAGCCAATCACGAGCGTCAACACGAAAGGCAGCAAGGCGCGGCCCCAGGAACGGGTCAGGGTCGCAAAGCCCTTGGCATAAATGCCCAGAGAAATGAGGGCGCGGTAGGCGAGCGCTTGGCCTTGGAAATGCTTATTCGCAAAAATGGCCATCGCTTCGTGAAAGGTCTTGATGTAGTGCCAGCTTTGGTGCTTGGTGCTTTCGCCTTTGTAGTGCAGAATGGGGCTATCTGCGAGGTAGTAATTCCGGTAGCCCGCCTGCATAACTCGGTAGGAGAGGTCAATGTCTTCGCCGTACATAAAGAAGGCTTCGTCAAAGCCGCCGATTTCGTGGAGGACGGAACCGCGCATCAGCATCCAGGCACCGCAGTGCACGTCGACGTAGCCGGATTCTTCGGGGCTGAGGTGGCCCGCGTAGTAGGCCCCAAAGCGGGGGTGTTTGGGGAAGAGCTTGGCTAGGCCCAGTATGCGGTAAAGAGCCACAGAGGGGGTCGGTAGGCCGCGCTTGGATTCGGGCAAGAAGTGGCCAGAGCCGTCGATCATGCGGCAGCCCATGGAGCCAATTTCGGGTTGCGCTCGCATGACCTCGATGGCGCGACGGAAATTGTCTTCTGCAACCACGGTATCCGGGTTCAGATAGAGCACAAACTCGCCCTTTGCTTGAGCGGCTGCGAGGTTGTTGGCACGCCCAAAGCCCAAATTCTCTGGACTGGCAATGCAGTTCACCCAGGGGAAGTGCTTTTGGATGTGCGCCACACTGCCGTCGGACGACGCATTGTCCACCACGATTACTTCGACCTGCAATCCCTGCGAGGCACGCTGTACGCTCCGCAGGCATTGGTCGATGTAGGCCTTGACGTTGTAGTTGACAATGAGGACGGAAAGATCCACGGCTTATCGGTTCAAGGTGGATTCAAACGGAACGCGCTGCTGGAAGGAGCGGCTCAAGGTGACTTCATCGGCAAATTCCAGGGCATCGCCCACCGGCAGGCCGCGGGCAATGGCGGTGAGGCGGATGGGCAGGTCGCCCAGTTTCCGGTAGATGTAAAAGGCCGTGGTGTCGCCCTCCATGGTGGCGCTGAGGGCCAAAATCACCTCTTCAATGCCTTCGTCGCTGACACGTTGCACCAAATCGTCCACCGTCAAATCGCCTGGCCCCATGCCGTCCATGGGGGAGATGAGACCGCCGAGTACGTGGTAGCGTCCGCGGTGGGCATGGGTATTTTTCAAGGGCAAGGACGTCCCGAATGTCCTCCACCACACAGAGCGACCGCAGGTCGCGGCGCTCATCCTGACAGATGCCGCAAAGCGCCTGGTCGCTGATGGCGTGGCATTTTTGGCAAAACTGGCTGTTGGTAGCCAATTCCTCGAGGGCTTCCGACAAATCCAAAATGCGGTCGTTCCCCTGGCGCAGCATGTGCAGGGCCAAACGCAACGCCGAACGGCGCCCAATGCCCGGCAATCGGCTGAGCGCTTGAACGGCGCGTTCCAGGGACTTGGAGGGGAGTTCCATCTCTGTAAAAGTACGCCATCTTTGAATCGAGAGGGGCTGCGTACCTTTCTCCCATGGAACCCGGCTACATTCTTCTCCTTATGGCGGCCTACTTTGGGCTGCTCGTCCTCGTTGCGCGTCTGTCCACAGGCAGCAGCGACAACAAAACCTTTTTCACGGGCAACCGACAGTCGCCGTGGTATGTAGTGAGTTTTGGCATGATTGGCGCGTCCCTCAGCGGGGTGACGTTTATCTCCGTGCCGGGTTGGGTGGAAAGCCAAGGCTTTGCCTACCTCCAAATGGTGCTGGGCTACGTCGTGGGCTATGCCCTGATTGCCTTTGTGCTTTTACCGCTTTATTACCGAGAGAATACCACTACGATTTATGGCTTTTTGCAGTCGCGCTATGGCCGTTCTGCGCATGCCACCGGGGCCTGGTTCTTCATTTTGTCCCGCTGGGTGGGCGCCTCCTTTCGCCTGTATCTCGTTGCCGCGGTGCTGCAACGCCTTGTTTTTGACCCACTCGGGTTACCCTTCTGGTTGACCGTTCTGCTCACCTTGGCACTCATTTGGTTGTACACGTACCGGGGGGGCATTCGGTCCGTCATCTTCACCGATACGCTCCAAACGGTGGCCATGCTCGGCGCACTCATCCTGTCTATCTACTTCATTCAAAGTGCCTTAACGCCTGAAGATCTCGCTGCATGGTCCTCCAAGGTGGATACCCGCATCTTCTTTTTCGATGTCGCAGACGGCCGAAATTTCTGGAAGCAATTCCTGGGCGGCATCTTCATCACTCTCGCTATGACCGGTTTAGACCAGGACATGATGCAGAAAAATCTAACGTGCCGAACGCTAAAAGAGTCCCAACGCAACATGATGACCCTGGCGGTCGTCCTCATCGCGGTCAATTTTGCATTCTTGCTCCTCGGCAGCGACCTCAGCCTCTACGCCATGGCCCATGGCATCGACGCCCACGGCGACGCACTCTTCCCTGAGGTGGCGATCTCTGCAGGCCTGCCCACCATTGTTGGGGTACTCTTCATCCTTGGTCTGATTGCCGCGGCGTACTCGTCCGCCGATTCGGCGCTGACTGCCCTTACGACCTCTTTTTGCGTAGACATCCTTGGGGTGGAGGCAAAGTCAGAGGCAGAAGCGACCCGAACGCGCCGCCTCGTTCACGTCGGCATGACCCTAGCAGTCGCCGCCCTCATTGTCTGTGCGCGCCCCTTTGTGGACGCCAGCATTATCAAAAACATTTTTACCGCCGCGGGCTACACCTACGGACCATTGCTTGGACT
>JALQUY010000044.1 GCA_023260615.1 Schleiferiaceae bacterium | reverse complement strand
GTCGTTTTTCCGAATTTCCTTCACCAACATGGCCTGCCCGGCGAGCTCCAGGGCGCGCTGAAAATAGCCGCCCAGTTCCTGGCCAAGTTCGGGGCCCTGCTTGCTGCGCTCGGCAGTCTTGTAGACGGCCATAGGGTCCTCGATGACCTTCTGGAGGGAGGCACTGGGGACCCATTCGGCCGGGTCGCGTTTCAGGAGGCGGCCGGCGATGCCCGTGTAGTAATTGAGGTTGGAGATGGCGCCCGTGTTGGCCCTTTCTAGGGCGTCGAAGATGGCGGTTCCAATGGCCGCTGCGGATTCTAGGAGGTGGCGCTGGAAGGCCTGCAGGGCTTTTTGGGCATCCGCGTGGGAGTCCAAAGACCATTGGCCCAGGGCGCGCAGGGCGTCCACGCTGGTTTCCTTGCTCAAATGGGCCGCCATATCGAGGAGGGCCGGGTAGATGTCGCCCCCTTTTTCGTCTTCGACATTGGATTCGGCAAAGGCAATCAGGACGTTGGTGAGCGCTTGGTTGCTGCCGACCTCCGTCATCAACTCTTGGACGGCCAGATCCAGAAGCAGTTCCTGTTCTAGTTCTACCTCAAATTGCCCGGGGAGTCCCAGTTCGAGGGCGAAAGTTCGGACCAGCTTGTGCGTGAATTGATCCAGCGTCCCAATGCCGATGGAGCCGTAGTCGTGCAGCATGAGTTCCAGCGTCTTTCGGGCCCGAATGGCCAACTCCCGGTCCGTAATCTCCAAAATCTCGCACACCGCCGAAGCCAAGCCCTTGGACTCGCCAAAATCGGCTACCTCCGAAAAGTCGCGGAGACTGTCCAAAATTCGGCGCTTCATCTCGTTCGCCGCCTTGTTGGTAAAGGTCAATGCCAAAATGTGCACAAAGGCCTTCGGCTGCTGCGGGTCGCGCAATGCCGTCGCCAAATATTCCGCCGCCAAGCGAAAGGTCTTGCCCGCCCCCGCGCTCGCACTGAAGACGCTGAGGGATTTGGTTCGGATCGGAAAGGAGGCCATACCCTAAAGATAGGGGGCCAAAACAACCTTCAGCCCCTACCTTTGTTATACCTTCAATAAAATTTCAATCACATGTTTACACTTCCACACCTCCCCTATGCGTACAGCGCTCTGGAGCCCCATATTGATGCGCAGACGATGGAGATTCACCACTCCAAGCACCACCAAGCCTACATCAACAACTTGAACGCCGCCATCGAAGGCACCGACATGGCAGGCAAGTCACTCGAAGAGTTGATCGCTTCGCACACGGACGTAGCAGCCGTTCGCAACAATGGCGGAGGCCACTGGAACCACTCGATGTTTTGGACCGTTTTGTCGCCCAATGGCGGCGGTGAGCCCGAAGGTGAATTGGCCGAAGCCATCAACGCCGCCTTTGGTTCTTTTGAAGATTTCAAGGCTGCCTTCACCAAGGCTGCGGGTACGCGCTTTGGCTCCGGTTGGGCCTGGTTGTGCGTCAACAAGGGCGGTCGCCTAGAGGTTTGCTCTACGGCCAACCAAGACAACCCCTTGATGCCCGGTGTCGGCTGCGAAGGAACGCCCATCTTGGGATTGGACGTTTGGGAGCACGCCTACTACCTCAAGTACCAAAACCGCCGCCCCGACTACGTGGGTGCGTTCTTCAACGTCATCAACTGGGACGAGGTGAACACCCGCTTCCAAGCTGCGAAGTAAGTTTTCTAAAATTCTGATTTTCAACCCCTGCCGCGATGCGGTGGGGGTTTTTTCTTGCCTTTATTGGCTCGAATTCTTCGCTAGGGTTGCGCGCTAGGCTTGTGCAACTTCAGCGCCTCCCCGTCAAATTCCGCCCAGGAATCCCACTTGATCCAGTCGCCCAAATTGCAGAACTGCGCACCCGTTTGCTCCAAGTCGGTCAGCACCGGAAAATGGCGGTGCCCAAAAATCCAATAATCCGCTGGCGTTTGCGCGTAGGCTTCCTTGGCATACACGTAGAGCGCCTCGTCCCGAACGTCCTTCATCGCATAGTCCTCGTGGCCGGTGCGCGCACGTGACCCTTTGGACAGCCAAGACGCCAGGGCGATTCCCACGTCTGGATGTACCCAACGATAGGCCCATTGAAAGGGTTTGAACGTAAATACCCGCTTTAGAAGCTTGTAGCCTGTGTCCCCCGGACCCAAGCCGTCGCCATGGCCGATGTAGAAGGTTTTATCGCCCCAAACATGGACTACAGGTTTTGTATATATTTGAAAACCAATTTCTTCTGACAAATAGTCTCGCATCCAAAGGTCGTGGTTGCCCGTAAAGAAATGGAGCTGAATGCCGCTGTCATGTAGTTCGGCTAGTTTGCCTAAGACCCGAACAAAGCCCTTCGGCACCGCCTTCTGGTATTCAAACCAAAAGTCAAATAAATCGCCCACGAGGTAGAGCGCCTGGGCGTCCCCTTTGATGCGGTCCAGCCACGCGCAGAAGCGTTTTTCACGTTCGGCCGACGCCTGATGCGTGGGAGCCCCCAAATGAAGGTCACTTGCGAAGTAAATTCGTTTACCAGAAGGAAGTTGGAACTTCGTCACCGACATAGTCCCGAAGATAGCGCGAATCCGCACACCCCGCGAACCCAAGGGCAGCTTGTTGAATGAATTAGAATGGACTAACTTTGCTCGACCAAACTGCTACTGCCATGGAAAACCTGGAACTACTCGCGCACACGCACCCCGTCCTCCTCGCTTTTTTGGCGACCACGTTTACGTGGCTGATGACGGCAACTGGCGCGGCTCTAGTCTTCCTATTTAAAGAAATGCCCCGCAAATGGCTGGACGGCATGCTCGGATTCACGGGAGGCGTCATGATTGCTGCATCCTACTGGAGCCTTCTTGCTCCCTCTATTGAACTGTCCGAAAATCTCGGCTACCTGCCCTGGCTCCCCCCGGCGATTGGCTTTGCTGCTGGCGCGCTCTTCCTTTTTGGCCTCGATAAATTCGTCCCCCACCTGCACATCAATTTCAACAAAAACGAAGCCGAAGGGGTCGAAACCGATTGGAAATCCACCACGCTTTTGGTGCTCGCCATCACCCTGCACAACATCCCCGAAGGTCTCGCTGTGGGTGTCGCCTTTGGCGCTTACGCTGCCGGCATTGACGGTGCCACCCTGGGCGCCGCTATCGCTCTAGCGATCGGAATTGGCATCCAAAACTTCCCCGAAGGCATTGCCGTTAGCTTTCCTCTGCGCCGAAAGGGCGTTTCCCGAGGACGTAGCTTTTGGTTTGGGCAGCTTTCCGCCATCGTCGAGCCCGTGGCCGGTGTCATTGGCGCCATCGCCGTCATGTACATGCAGCCCGTACTTCCCTTCGCCCTGGCCTTTGCCGCCGGCGCTATGATCTACGTCGTTGTTGAAGAGGTCATCCCCGAAACCCAGCGCGATCGCTACACCGACGTCGCCGCCCTTGGATTCATTGGCGGTTTTATCGTCATGATGTGTTTGGATGTGGCGTTGGGTTAAAGGGTTTAAGAGTTAAAGGGTGCTTTGCGCCGTTTGTTGGGGGGGGTTGCGAAAGTTCTAGCGCGCAGCGAAGTACCAGCGGAACTCGCGCAAGTACAAGAGATTAAACGTTTAAACGATCAGGCCATCCAGCCAACAGGAGATTCTCCAACAAGGACGCCACAGCGCGCAGCGCGTGCCCTCTAGCTCTCTAGCTCCCTAGCGCGCCAAAGGCGCTCCCTAGCTCGCGGGCGCAGCCCGCGCTTAGCTAAATAGCTTGACAATATCATTCCCGTTCACCAGCAGCAATAAGCCCAGGAGCAGGAAGAAACCAATCATTTGGGCCACCTCCAGCACTTTCGTGCTTGGTGCCTTTCCGGTCACCATTTCAATCAACACAAACACCGCATGACCGCCATCCAAGGCTGGAATGGGGAGGACGTTCAAGAAGCCCAATGCCAAGCTCAAGAAGGCCGTGAAGTTCCAAAAGCGCTGCCAATCCCATTCGGTCGGATACTGTTGCATGATCGTAATAAAGCCCCCCGCCTCTTTATAGGCACCTGTTTCAGGCTGGAACATCAACTTGACTTGGCGCACGTAAAAGCTCAGCTTGGAGGTTGCTTGATGCCAGCCTTGTGCGATGGCGGAGAAGCCACTGTATTTTACGGTAGTCAACGGGAAAAGATCCGCTACGTCATCTTGCCAATAAACCCCCATTCGGCCACTGTCCGAAACGGTAAAGGCAATTTCACCTGCCACTCCCTCGCGCTCATACTGCAGGGTAACGGCTTGGCCCGCGTGTGCAGGAACCGAATCCAAAAACTGGTCAAAGTAGGGCATGGAATGGCCGTTCAAACCCGTAATCTTGTCGCCCAACTCCAGGCCTGCGGCCATCGCAGGCGAATCCTCCGTAAAGGCTTTCACATAGTAGGGAACGCGTGGGAACATCCAGGGCGCCTTGTTTTCAATGGCGCTCTTCACAAAGGCCGCGGTGATGGGAATTTGGAGCGTTTCGGCACCGCGCACTACGGTCATTTCTTTGCCCGAACCCAACAAAATTTCAATGTTTACGTCGTTAAAACGCGCTATTTCTTTGCCGTCGACGGTGGTGATTCGGTCACCTGTTTGGAGGCCCAATTCTTCACCCAAGTCATTGACCCAAACGCCATCCTTCAAGCTATCATTCGCCACATAGGTGTCGCCGTAGTAGGCCATCATGCCTGCGTAAATCACGATCGCCACAATGAAGTTGACCGTAACGCCGCCCAACAAAATCACCAAACGCTGCCAAGCCGGTTTAGATCTAAACTCCCAGGGCTGAGCAGGTTGCTTCATTTGTTCGGTGTCCATGGACTCGTCCACCATGCCCGCAATCTTCACATAGCCGCCCAGGGGAAGCCAGCCGATGCCGTATTCGGTCCCGCCAATTTTCTTCTTGACCAAGGAAAACCAGGGGTCAAAAAAGAGGTAAAACTTTTCTACACGCGTTTTGAACGCAATGGCAGGCAAAAAGTGGCCGAGTTCGTGCAGGATGACCAGCAGCGATAGGCTCAGGATAAATTGGAGGATCTGTATCGTCATAATCGAATGTCTGCGAAGGTACAATGCCTGCGTAACTTGTGCCCGTTATGAAGCACCGCGTGAATGGAACCAAAATCGTGCCGCAGGGTTCGGATTTGGAGGTTAAAATTGAGGCCCTCGGCGGCCGCGAATACCGCATCCACAAAGGCGGTCGCGACTACCAAGCCTTTTTGGTTTCGGAAGATGCCGCTGAGAAAACCAGCACCTGGTGGATCAACGGATTCACCTACGAAGTGCAATCTTTGAGCGAAATCGACGAAAAACTCGAAGCCATGGGGGTCGGTGCCAAAGCAGCTTCGGGCATTGAAACGCTGAAGGCTCCTATGCCCGGTATGGTGCTAGCTATTCCCGTCCAGGAAGGCCAAGCCGTTAAAAAAGGCGACACCTTGGTCGTCTTGGAAGCCATGAAGATGGAAAACGCGCTAAAAGCGCCACACGACGCCGTTGTGGGTGCCATCAAGGCAGAAGCCGGAAAGCCGGTCGAAAAGGGCACGGTGCTCCTCTCTTTTGCGGAATAAAGCGTTTTAAACGCTTAGCCCAGGCGCGCCACTCACCGCGCACCCCTTTAACCCTTCAACCCTTTAACCCTTAAGCCCTCAAGCCAAATAGGTTGGGAGCAAAAAAAAGCGCGCCCATTGCTGGGCGCGCTTCCGTTTTAAGCGCTTAGCGCTTTTAAACGTTTAGAAGTTGATGCGAACACCACCGTTCCAGTTGCGGGGCAAGCCCAAGAACACTTCTGCGTCGTCTGCAGAGTGCGTCTTGTCGCCGTACGCGTTGTAAGGAGAGTTGTCCGTAGCATCCTGGATGTATACGGCATCGGTCAAGTTGAACACGTGTGCAAAGACGTCCATGGTCACACCATTGAAGTCGATGGGCAAACGGTAGTTCAAGTTCAAGTCGATAACGCTGAACGAAGGCACCTGCCAAGACTCTGCACGATCTGCTTCATTCGTACGACCGAATACGTTCCAATCCGCGTAGTACTTGGAGTAGTTGCGGTAGGTCAACGTAGCGTTCAAGTTCTTAACGCCCGTGTACTGAACAACAACTGCCTGCTGGTTCTGAGGAGCGTCACCTACGTGCAAGCCCTTCAAGTAGTAGTTGACTTGGGTCGTAACAGGAGAACCAGAAGAGTAGTCCGTGTACTCACCAGAAACGTCGTCCATCATCGTCCAGTCGCCGAAAGAAGCGCTCAAGTCAATGCGAAGGCCGTTGATAGGCTTCAAAGCAGCCTCCAATTCCAAACCGCTGTGCTTAGCGTTCATACCGGTCAAGTAAACCGCGTCTTCAGAGCCGTCCGTCAAGTAGACGAAGAAGCTGTTGGTACGGTTCAACCACAAAGTGTAGTAGTAGCTAGCGCTCAAGGCCAATTTGCCGTTGGGGGCGCTCCAGTTCAAACCAGCTTCGTAGGAGTTAAAGGTCTCGTTGTCTGCAAAAGACTGCTTGTAAACCTTACCGGAAGCATCGTTGATGGCCTTGTCAAAGGTAGGAGTAGCCTTCACCCAACCCAAGTTGGCAAAAGCGTTTACGTTGTCGTTGATAGCGTACTTGGCACCACCCTTGATTTGCATACCGGGGAGGTTCTTGTTCTCAGCGTAGTACTCTTCACCGTTGCCGTTGTCACGGAAGTGGTCGGTCAAGGTGTAAGAGGCCATGGTGAAACCAGCCACACCGTTTGCAGTCAAACGATCAGCGCGGTAGTCGCCCTGAATGTAGGCACCCGCCCAGTTGATGGTCGTGGTGTTGTGGTAGGCAATCTTGTCGCCCAAGCCCGCTTGGAAGTCGGCAGCACGGAAGTCGCTGCTGTTGTCCACGTAGTAGGCACCGCCCAACAAGTCACGCACTTCACGCGCGTGCTCGACTTGTGCGGAACGCACGTCCAAACCGTAGGTCAAGTTCAAGTTGTCGTTCACTTCGTGGTACAACTTAGAAATGGCACCCAAGGTCCACTGGTTGTTGATAGAGTTACGCAAGATGCCGGTAGAAGCAGGGCTGCCATCGGTAGCGTCTGCGTTCTCCGCAACTTCAGCATCCCAGTTACGCGCAAAGCCCAAAGCAGAAGAGCTCTTTACAGAACCCAAGGTGCCTGAACCACCGCCTGAACCGCCAGAGAAGTAGAAGATGTTGCCCAAGCGCATGTTGTCGTTGATGGTGTGGTACCAGTTCAAGTTGATTTGTGGCTTGTGGAAGTAGTTCTCACGCTCGTTGATGTAGTTGGGGTTGTAACGAGCGCCCTGACGAGCACCGTACATGTTCCAGTACTGCTCGCCGGTGTACGAAGGATCCACCGTGTTGTAGTTCTGGTTGTAGTTGCGGCCCAATTCTGAGAACTGATCCGCTGCATTGGGGTCGTACCCGTCCAAAGACAAAGCGTATTCCTTTGAGAAGCGACCTACATTCTGACGGTACAAGTTCTGACCGTGGCGCTGAGGAGCTCCAATAGCGTACAATTCCAACTTGTCTTTCTTAGAGGCTTGGTACGACGCACCGAAGTAGTAAGCGTACGCGTCGGTCCAAGTACCCTGGTAGAAGCCGTCACCGGTCTTGCGCACCAACGTACCAGACACGGCCAATTTCTCGCCGATCATACCGGAGTTGAAACCAACGGTCGTCTTCAAGAAATTCCAGCTGCCCAATTCCTGACGGATGTAACCGCCCTTGGTGCGTGCTGCAGGATCCGAAATGATGTTAATGGTACCACCGATAGAAGGCGTAGCCAAGTTTACACCCGACAAACCGCGCTGAACTTGGATGTTGCTGGTAGCGTCACCAACACCGTCCCAGTTAGACCAGTATACCCAGCCGTTCTCCATGTCGTTTACGGGTACACCGTTGATCATGATAGCCACGTTGCGCTGGTTGAAACCACGAACGTTCAAACGTGAGTCACCCGCACCACCACCTTGGTTGGTAGAGTAAATAGAAGGAGCTGTGTTCAATACGTTGGGGAGGTCACGTGAAGCCAAACGGTTCACGATGTCTTTCTTCGGAAGCGTAGTCACCGCAAAAGGCGATTTGTTGTCCGAACGCGAAGACACAATCTCAAGCTCCGTGAGCTCTACCACCGTGTCCAGAGCAGCTGTTTGGGCATTGGCCGCAAAGGCGACAACCATAGCCCCAGCAAGGGTCATTAGTTTTTTCATCATTGTTAGTTTAGGATGATTAGCACAAAGAAACGGCACATCCTTTTGCCCAAGGAATTTTAGGCCATTAAAAATGTGTTAAACCTGAGTAATTAACCGGTTTTCAGGCCGATGGGCGTTTCAAATCCACGCATCCAAATCGCGACGGTCTCGTTTGGTGGGGCGTCCAAGCCCTTGATTCCGCTGGTGTTTGCGCGCAAGAAGAATCATTTCACGCTTTTCGAGCTCCTCTTTTTGTGTAGTTTCTAGCAGAAAGTTTTCAACAAGAGGTGCGCCGACCCGACTTTTAGGGAGGTCGAGCACTTTGAACGTCCTCAGGTAGCCGGTGTACTTCAATGTGAAATGGTCGCCGGGCTTCAGGGTTCGGCTAGCTTTGATGGGCTGGTCGTCGATGAGAATTCGGCCCAATTTGAGCGAATCCGCAGCGAGACTGCGCGTTTTATAGAGTCGGACGGCCCACAAAAAACTGTCGACTCGCATGGGCTTAGTGGACGTGAATCAACTGCGTGAACTGGGCGCGTCGTTCGGCCAATTCCGCATCGGAAATGTGCTCCAGGCGTTCGGGTCCAAATTTCTCCACACAAAATGACGCCATGGTTGCGGCATACATCAAGGCGCGCTTCATGTTGTCGAAGGAGGTGTCTTTGGTCTGTGCCAGATAGCCGATGAATCCCCCTGCAAACGTGTCGCCCGCACCCGTGGGGTCAAATACTTCGGCCAAAGGCAAAGCGGGCGCAAAGAATATCTGACCTTCTGGACCAAAGAGCAGGGCACCGTGTTCGCCCTTTTTGATGATCAAGGTTTGGGGGCCCATCGCTTGGATGGCTTTGGCCGCTTGCACCAGGTTGTGCTCGCCCGAAAGTTGGCGCGCCTCTTCGTCGTTGATCGTAAGCACGTCCACTTTTTTGAGCACCTTTTTGAGGTCTTCAAGTGCCACGTCCATCCACAAATTCATGGTGTCTAGAACGACCAATTTGGGGCGGGTTGTGAGCTGCTCCAAGACGCGCATTTGGATGGCTGGCACCAAATTGCCCAACATCAAGTACTCACAATCCTTGTAGGACTCAGGGATAATGGGGTCAAAATGTTCCAAAACATTGAGTTGCGTGTCCAAGGTGTCCCGCGAATTCATGTCCATGTGGTACTTGCCCTTCCAGAAAAAGGTCTTCTCCCCTTCAATCACCTGCAGGCCTTCCGTGTGCACCTTGTGCGCATTCAGCAAGTCAATGTGGGCTTGTGGGAAATCGTCTCCAACCACCGAAACCAAATTGATGCGTTCGACAAAGTAACCAGCACTCATGCCGATATACGTAGCGGAGCCACCCAAGATGCGCTCCCGAACGCCAAAGGGGGTTTCTAATCCATCGAATGCAACGGTGCCAACGACTAAAAGACTCATGTTTTGAGGGGTATTTGGAATATCTGCCGCAAATATACCCTTGCCTATTGCACCAATTTCAGTCTATTCGTATTATTGCAGCCCTTTTCGAAGGAACATTCCTCCTTAGCTCAGTTGGTTAGAGCATCTGACTGTTAATCAGAGGGTCGCTGGTTCAAGTCCAGCAGGAGGAGCAAGAAAGCCCGACGTGAAAACGCCGGGCTTTTTTTATTTTCCTTTATCTGAAGGATTGTCGTCCCATATGTTGCTTGCGCCTCTTAAAGGCCTACATTCGTTTTCGAAGCAACGGGGAATGCTGTTCTCCGAAGCTTTTCCTTCTTAACTGCTTGACACGGATGTGGACAGATCACCGCAACGCTTTGAGCCCAATACGAAACGACCACACCACATCCATGAAGCACCTCTTTACCTCCATTCTTGTCCTAGGCGCGCTCTCTAGTTGGGCCCAAACCTTGCCTTTCAACTTTGAATCTGCGACTGCGGGCATGGTTGGGTACGACAATGCCACCTTTACAATAGTCAGCAACCCCAATACCACAGGCAACTCCAGTGCACAGGTGGCAAAAATTGTCAAGGTAACCGCAGGAGACCTTTGGGCCGGTGGTAAAATCACGAACGTAACGTCGCTCAACTTTAACAGCGCAGCCACCAGTGTCTTGTCCATGAAGGTATACACCACGGAGCCTGTGGGTACCGTGATCAAGGTGAAGCTCGAAAGCCCCTACACCAGCGAGGTGGACGCGGTCACCACCGTTAGCGGGGTGTGGGAAACCTTGGAATTTGATTTCGGCATTCCAGCCCCCTCAGGCAGCGCAGACCTCGTGATCATGCCGCAACCTTTTACCAGCGGGGGTGGAAAGACCTTCTATTTTGACGACATCGAACAAGTCGCCGCGCCTATTGCCCCCCTGCGCCCCAATTTGCCCATCACATTTGAAGCAGGAACGACGGCTGACCATTTTTTCTGTTTTGAAAGTGCCACGCTTTCGGTCGTGGCCAATCCGGATGTCAAGCCCTTGAATTCAAGTGCCCTGGTAGGTAAGTTGGTTCGCTATTTGGGCGCGCCCTATGGGGGAAGTATCCTTGAATTTTCCAACACGTTGGACTTTGTCAACCACCCGGTGATCACCATGAAGGTTTGGACCTCAGCACCCATTGGCACCTATGTTACCCTGAAGGCCGAAAAACCCTTTTGGGGCGAGGAGCGAAGCGTTCAAACGACCAAATCGGGCGAATGGGAACTGCTTTCCTTTGATTTCACCAATGCCCCAACGGACCTCTACAAATTGGCGTTCCTCTTTGACTTTACGGCGGGCAGCACCAATGTGGGCAATGGGGGCGCTTCGTCCACCTTCTATTTCGATGAAGTCAAATTTGCCAATGTGGCTTTGAGTACCGATCCCTCCACAGCGCGTGTGCCAGCCACTGCCTTCCCCAACCCAACTACGGACCGCTGGACCCTCGTTCAGCAAGAGGGCCCACTCAACCTCGTAGAGATTTTCCACCTGGACGGCCGCTTAGTGGAGGTGTTGGACGCGCAGGGGAGCCAGCGCTTGGAGATAGATGCCAGCGCCTATCCTCCCGGAGCCTATCTCGCCAAATGGACCACGGCGCAGGGTCAGCAAGTGCTCAGGTTGATGAAACACTAGATGGGCGGAGCCTAACGGACGACCTTGGAGGAAACGGTTATACTTTTAGCGTGTAACCGTTTTTTCTTTCTACCCATGACCAAACGCATATTCTACCCGCTCGCCCTCTTAGTGCTCCCGCTCTTTGGAACGCTCTTATCGGATGACGTGAACTGGAGCTATGCCGATTTTTTCCTGATGGGTGCGGGACTACTCGCTGTGGGAATAGGCATTGACCTCATCTGGCGGCGCACTGAAAACCCAAAAAAACGTCTACTTCTTATCGGTGGACTCATCGGGCTATTTCTATTAGTGTGGGTCGAACTCGCCGTAGGTCTATTTGGCAGCCCGATTGCTGGCCATTAATGCCCATCTGCTCCAAAAATGGCGTATTCTGAACAGCAAGCGGATCGCATTCGCCAACGGTTGTCCCCTTATTCTTTCATTGAAAAAAAGATGATGGGGGGTCTCATTTTTATGGTGCGTGACGCCATGTGTGTGGGCATCGATATCGACCGCCAAACGCAAAAAGACCGTTTGATGGTGCGAGTTGGAACACTTCAGTATGAAGAATTACTGCAGCAAGCTGGAAGCAAAGAAATGGACTTTACGGGTCGAGTAATGCGGGGCTTTCTCTTTGTAGATGCCGAAGGATTTGATTTAGATTCGGACCTCGATTTTTGGATAGGACGGGCGCTCGAATTCAACGCCCTTTTATCCAAAACCTCTTAACTAGAAATTTATACCTCCACATGCCCTTGGACTTTCCTCCAGCATTGACTTCGCATAT
>JALQUY010000043.1 GCA_023260615.1 Schleiferiaceae bacterium | reverse complement strand
AGGATTCGGCCAGCAGGTCATCCTCAACGTTATGGCGCCTTCTACCATTGCTGGTGTGTACGACCACACCAACCAAGGCGACGGTTCGGGCTGGGGCTTGGCCAATTTGCTCAACCCTGCGGACGCCGTTTTGGACACCCTCGTCATGATGGACGATGGGGACACCAACACGAACAACAGCTACGGCTACAACTTCCCCAACAAATACTGTGGGTGTGACTCTGCCGGCGTGATGAACTCTAACGTAGACTTTGAAGGCAAGATTGTCTTGATTTCTCGTGGCTCATGCCAGTTTGGCCTGAAGGCCTACTTGGCTCAATTGCGCGGTGCTGTTGGCGTAATCATCTACAATGCGTTCTTGGATTCAGATCCTTCGGGCGGTTTGATCAACATGTCTGGCGGTGACTACGGCATGGACGTAACGATTCCAGTTGCTTTTGTGGCGAATGGAACGGGTACTACCATCAAAGCGCAGGTAGACGCAGGCACGACCACAATCGCATTCTTGGGCGCTAAAGTGGGTGCTTTCCAGAATGACTTGGCCATGTCTTCGGACAAGGTTTTGTCTCCTCCTCAAATGGCTCGTCCCCAGCTGTTGTCTGCAGACTCTAACATGTACAAAGTACCTCTAGGCTTCTGGATGCGAAACGATGGTTCAGCCAACCAAACGGCAGCATTTGCTAGCGCTGAAGTGACTTACAATGGTTCTTCAGTCTATAGCAATACCACCAACACTTTTGGTTTGAACGTAGGCGACTCTAGCTGGATCTCCTTCCCTCCGTTTGCTCAAACGGCCTACCCCAACGGTGAGTACACCTTCACCTACACGGTCGGCATTTCAGGTGGTACAGACGACTTCCCTGGCGATAACCAAATCAGCTACACCGTTCGTGTGAACGACAACATCTTCTCCTACGCCCGTGTAGATGCTGACTTCCAGCCTTTAGACAACAATTCGGTGCGTCCGAGCTCCTTCTCGTATTGGGCTCCTGCGGTGCACTTCTACCACAGCGATGCGTCCGAAATGACCCTTGACGGTGTAAAGTTCGCGGCTTTCATGACCAACGGCGATTCTATCACTGGCCGCACAGTTGACATCGCCGTATACGAATGGGACGATTTCTTCTTTGGCTTGAATGACCCAGGAATCAGCACGAGCACTTTGTCCAACAACCCATTGCTCTTGGAATCGTACATGTTTATGGATGAATACCAAGACACAGCTGTTACGCACCTGTTCTCTACCCCGATCGAAATGGACGATTACCAGCGCTACGTTGTGGCGGTTGTATCTGCTAACACGGATATGTACATCAACTTCTCACGCGATCCGTCGTACGGTTTCAACGATCAACAGTCAACGGCTCAGCCTGTAGATCTCTTAATGATTGATGGAACCTGGTATGAGAATGGATGGGATGGCTATGTACCAACGATTCAGTTGATCATGAGCCCCAACAACATCTCGGTCGACGAGCAAGCGGTGGACGTACAACCCTTCCCCGTCCCTGCTGCCCACATCTTGAACATCCCCATGCCCAATGTGGAGGCGGCAACTGGCTTGATGGTATACGACATGGCCGGCAACTTGGTAATCAGCCAAGACGAAATCCAGAAGGACGGTAACGTTCTGAAGGTGGACGTTAGCACTCTCCCAGCTGCTACCTACGTATTCAATCTCATGATGCAAGACGGTAAGACGTCTAGCTTCAACGTAGTTGTGGGCCGTTAACTCGGATTCTACAGAAACGAGAAACGCCCGGGTTTCCCCGGGCGTTTTTTTATGAGCAAAATTTCGTTCCGGCTCCGCTAGCCGGCTATGGATACCGACTTCAGAAGTGGTAATCCACTATAAAGCTCGCATTGAGCATATTGACCGTATTGACCTTGACAAAGTCCGGCAAGTTGGGGTCTTTGCTCCATTTGTAAGCGAGCATGGTGCGCAGCTTCACCCCTTTCCAAAAACCTGTGAGAGCATCCGCCCACTCCACATACAACTGATTGTAGCTGGGTGTATGGTACTTATTGCGGGTGTAATCGGACCATTCAGGCAAGCGGTACGCGCCTGCGGCGAGAATCCACTCTTGAGTTCCTCGCTGATAGGCATATTTTAGGCTTCCGGCCCACACATTTGCCAAACCTTCATTTCGCTCCCTAGGAAGAAAGGTGAAGAACGGGTCCCTTCCCCACTCTCGTGGCATGAGATAGCGCCCATCGTCTGTGATGCGGGTGCCGTTCAGGGTGATGGATTCATACCCCTCTCGGTGTCGGATTTTGTACCCCATTTGGCCCGAATACACGCGAGCATGATGATCGGGTAGCACATAGGTCTTGCTAGGGTCCACATTCCCACCCGTCCCCAACGCACGTTGGTCGTAAAGGTGAAACGCCCATACCAGACCCTGTTTGGCCGGCTGATGATCCACCCCCACGCGGTGCGTTTGGAAGACCCCAGGCCAAATCATAGACCAGCTGTGAAGCTGTATATTCTCCCACAGCGGACTGGCCACATTAGCGATGTACAGCGCAGAACTGCCCTCTTCTAGGGCCAAGGCGTGTTTCTCCCCAGTAAGGGGATCTATACCCGTGCCAAAGGGCCCAATGGATTCCTTCAAATCATACCAATGAATGGTCGAACGAGGCGAAACGGCCCAAATAGCCATGGCCTGCGCCTTCCACCCCTTTAAAGACTGCTGAAGCCAAATCCCTTCTTCCGTCGTCGGCCGCATCCGGCCGTCCTGCTTGTTAAAGAAAGGCGTTTCTAAGGTTTGACGTCCTAATCGCATGGAGGTATGCGTCCACTTTTTTTCCACGAAAAGATCTTCCAAGCGTTCAAGCTCTCGGTAGGCCAGTCGATCGGTTACATCGTACTGCCCAATTTCGTAGCGGTTCCTCAGTCCTCCTACATCTTCGCCTAAGGCCGTGGAGGCCAAGTCAAAAATGAAGTAACCTGAAAATCCAAAGCGCCACCCGCGAATAGGTGCTGTGAGCAGGCCCATTTCGCCTCCTTCCGCCCAGGTGGCATCGTCGCGCAATGCCCCTTGGTTCCAGGTGCCCATGAGGTAGGTTCGGTTATGAAAGCGCCATTCGCTTTTAGCCATCCAATCGTTGATACTCGAATACGTTTCCGTGCTGTCCACGGGTCCGGATGCTGCCCATAGACTGCCGCTAAAAAGAAAAGCGGCCAAGCCGCTCTTCAGAAGATCTCTGCGTTTCATTTACACAAATTGATAATCCACTCCAGATACTTGAGTCAATAGCGTTTGCGGAGCGTCCAGAACCTTGGCAGCCATAGGTGGCGTAGGGGTTACTGGGCTGTTGACGGCCAAGTATTCTTTGATGACCTCGTGCAGCGTGAAGTCGCGGGTTACCGCATTTTTAACGCCTTTGATTCGGCACAAAATATCATCAGGATCGCCATCGCGCTCACAGGCCGAAAGCGTGTACATGCGCGACAACTCGATGGGCTCGCCGTTGATCAAGGCCTTTTTGACGCGCTGTCCTTTGGGCGCAAAGGCCTCAAATTCAATGGTCATGCCTTTAAACTTGATCACCCAGCCGCCGAAGCGTTCGGCCGCTTCCTTGGCGAAGACGTTGTTCAATTCTTTCTCCAACCACTTCTTGATTTGTGCCCCATTGGCCTGCGCGGTGCGAACGTTGGAGTCCACAGGAAGCATGTCGTAGAGGTAGCCGGCCGTGATGGGAATGTTCCCCGTTTCGTCCGGCGTAGTGCGCGGAGGACAGAAGCGGAATCCATTGGACAGCACTACATCCACGTCTTGAAGTTTCCAATCCAAGGCATTGAGAATCAAGGTATCCATGGGGTTCTCAATGACAAAGTAGCGGTAGAGTGGCAAGGTGGAGTGGCCGACAACGGTTTCAATTTCGTCTTTGAAGGGCGCTTCGTTTTCCTTGATGATGCCTGCCATTTTGGCGTCCGCTGGGTACTGCTCTGCGTTTACCTCATCCAAGGTGTACGTGTCTTCTACCAATTGTCCATTTTCAAAGCGCAATTGGAGGCGACCTACAAAAGAACCAAAGGCTCCAGGCTCCACCACTTTGGCATACTCGCATTGGATGGGCACACGCACGCGCTCGTGGGTGTCTCCCCCTAAGATGTAATCCACGCCCTCGCAAACCTCCAAATTGGCCAGCGCTATCTGCTGGGAGAGGCCCATGTGGGCGATGATGATGACCGCGGCACATTTTTCTTGGTTGCGCAAGACATCCACGTAGTGCTTGGTGTTCTCTTCGGGCTTGGTGTAGACAATGCCCTTAGAATAGTTGGGACTTTGGCGCACGGGCACCAAATGATCCGTGTAGCCCAAGAAGCCAATCTTTACCCCATTGACGGTCCAAATATGGTAGGGCGGGAAAATCAGCTCCCCCTTCTCCCCGTTGCCCGCATCGTGGTACATGTTGGCGCAGACTTTGGGCGCATGGAGTGAGCCCAAAAGCTCCTGCATCGCTTGCTTGTAGTACACGACCTCCCAGTTGCCGGGCAGGTACAAATCGTAGCCCAAACCGTTCAAAATGGGCACCATCGCCTTTCCGGTCGTCTTCACGCTCAGTTCCGATCCTTGGAACATATCGCCCGTATCGATCAAAAAGCTGTGGGCATGCTTGGGGCGCTCCTGCTTGAGGTAGCTGGCTAAATGCGCATAACCTCCTGTCTTCCGGTAGACGGCCTGTTCGTTCTCCCAAAAGAGTTCGTCGTGGGGGTGCACTTGACAATGCACATCGGTGGTCTGTAGAATGGCGACGGTGGCATGGCCACTTCCATCGCCTTCACTGCCCGAATGGCTTCCAGCCGCGTCGCTGGAGGAATCGTCTAAAAGCGTTTGCAAGCCTTTAAAGGCGGCTACGGAGCCCAGTGCACCGGCACCAAGTAAGAAGGATCTGCGTTTCATCGTATGAGGTTCGTATCGTTCGTATAAGGGGAATCTGCTTAGGGTTGGCCGTTGGCCATGGATTCGAGCTTGGCCTTAATAGGACCGAAGGGGCCAAATTTGTGCTGTTCTTCCGTGAATCCATCGGCATAGGGCCCAAAGGGGTGATCAAAGGGCTTTTTGCTGATGTCCGGCCAGTCGCCCGCCAAGTTTTTCTTTGGGCGAGGTTGGGTATTGACCCAGGCGGCCACATCCCAGGCCTCCTCATCTGTCAATTGGGGATCGTCGTGTGAAGCGCCCAGAGGCATGTTCCATTTGACGTACTTGGCGAAGTTGGACATTCGGTACAGGCCTGCACCGTCGTTGTAGCTCAACGGGCCCCAAAGCGGCGGATAGGTGTAGTTGCCGAAGTCATCTTTCAAGCCCTGACCGTCCGCCTGGTGGCAGGTGACACATTTTTCCTCGTAGACGACCTTGCCATGCACGGGGTCTATGGGGCGGTTCAAGAATGCCAAATCTTTAAAGCCAGAGCCCGCCGGCTTTTCCCCTTTAGGCACGTCTTTACCTACATATTGGATGTAGGCCACCATGGCTTGCATCTCTTTGGATGCAGGATCCAAAGCGGTGCCGTTTAAACTGCGCTCAAAGCAGTCATTGACGCGCTTGTACACGTCTTCGAGCTGGCCCGAGCGCGCCCGGACCTTGGGATAGGTCGCGGCGACGCGCGAATAGTTGTTTCCAAAGACCTTGGTACCCGCCTCTAAGTGGCAGTTTTGGCAGTTCAAACCATTGGTGCGGTTTGCATCCACAGAACCGTTTGGCCCGAAATAGCGCGCCGTGTAGGCGACTAATTCTTTGCCGTAGCGGAGCTGCTCCTTTAGCGCCTCATCCGTCTCGGACTCAATGGAAGGGGCCGACCAGTAGGCCACCACTTCGGGAGCCTCGGTGGGCGCGGTGGCTAACGTCTCTGCCGCTTCTGCCCTGCGTTGTTCGGCCCACCAAGATTTCAACCAATCTGCGGGCTGAGTGAAATACAGGATATAGAAAAGCAAGACAAGGGCAAAAACCACTAAAAACCCGGTTAAATTCAAAAACTGCCGGAGCAGTTTCTGAACAGCGGGATCCATAGAGGGAGAAGACTTGGACATAGCTTAGTGAGGCAATTTGTCGCGGAAGTATCCGTAGCTGAAGGTGCCCAGAACGGCAAAAGCGAGAACGATCAACATAGAGGTGAATCCAAAGCCCACGTTTACCACGATGGGGCCGGGACATGCGCCGCTCAAGGCCCAACCAAGGCCAAAGATGGCGCCTCCTAGTATGGACTTAAGCCACTGAGGCTCTTTGGGCTCAAATTGGATCGGATTGCCATTGATGTCCTTGATATTGAACTTCTTGATAACAAAGACACCCAAAGCACCCAATACCACGGCCGTGCCAATAATGCCGTACATGTGGAAGGATTGAAAGCGGAACATCTCTTGAATGCGGTACCAGGACATGGCCTCTGATTGGGCCATAATGATTCCGAAAATGGTTCCAGCGAGAAGGAATTTGAAGAATTTCATAGGGTCGGAGGCTTAATAGATGAGGGGGAAAAGAACATGGGTCATGAGAAGGCCGCCGATGAAGAAGCCAATGACGGCGACCAAAGAGGGCCACTGCAAATTGCTCAACCCAGAAATAGCGTGCCCGGAGGTACAACCGCCCGCATAACGCGTTCCAAATCCCACCAAGAAGCCGCCTACGGCTAGTACGAGAAAACCTTTGAGGGTCATGACACTTTCCCAGGCAAACACTTCATTGGGCTGCATACCTTCCGGTGCGCCAAATCCCAGTGCCGCCAGATCTGCCACGGTGGCGTCAGAAATCTCGACGGGACTACCGCCATGCATAAAGGCATAGGAAATGAAGCCACCAATAGCTGCCCCTACCAGGAAGGTGAGGTTCCAGGTGTTTTCACGCCAGTCAAAGTCGAAGAATTTGATTTTTCGGCCAAAGGTCATGGCGCAGATGGTGCGAAGGTTGGATGAGAAACCAAAGGACTTGCCAAAGAAGAGCATCATGAACATGATGACGGCGATTAGCCCCCCTGAAAACCACCAGGGCCATGGATTTAGAAGAAAGTCTTTCATTCGAGGTGTTGTGTTAGTGTTGCTCTAAAGTATTCTTAAGTGCGTCTAAAAATTGTGATACAGGTCACCTTAGTGGGTGTTCAACGTGTCGGATCAAGCAACACGCCGTCCCAAATGCACAAACGTGAAGGCCTGTTCGCCTCCGGTTGGCGTGACATGCGTGAGGGCCTCCGCTTTTACCAGCTGGTATTCAGGCGCAAAGAGAGATACTAATGTAGCTGCATCGTACTGCCGAATAGGTAGTCCACTGCATTTCAAAGGGCCATCAGGACTAAACGTGCCGAGGATAATGTGTTCAGGTGCCCATTTCTTGAGGTTCTCCACATACTGGCTGCGTTCTAGGTCGTCCACTAAAAAGTGAAATACGGCTCGATCGTGCCAGACCGTTACCTCTTTTTCAGGCTTGTAGTCCAATACATTGCAGACCCGGTAGGAAATGGCCTCTCGGGCCGCATCTGTCTTCAAATCCATTTTTGCTTGCGCCAAGGACCGCATGGAAATATCAAATACTTCCACGTAGCTGAAGCCAGCGTTTACGAGTTTCTCAGCCAGCACACTCCTACCGCCGCCCGAATCCACGATGAAGGATTCCGATGGAAGATCCAATCCTAAGATCCAGTCTAAACTAGGCTGTGGATCTTCCTGGGTCCAGGACACATTTTGAGGGGTTTTGGTCTCATAGACCTGTTCCCAATGCGCGCGCGCATTAAACATTTGAGTTTCCATGGGTTCAAACTTGCCAATTTTCAAACACCTCGATGTGACCTGTATCACCCTTTGTACCTTGTTCCTATGGCTACACCCTTCACCCTCGCCCCTGCCACAGGCATCGGGCACGTGCATTTAAAAGTGACGGACTTGGAGCGCTCTATCGCGTTTTACCGCGATGTGATGGGCTTTGAAGTCACCCAGCGCTACGGCACGCAGGCGGCCTTTTTGTCTGCCGGCGGCTACCACCACCACATCGGGCTTAATACATGGCACAGCCAAGGGGCAGGTCCGGCACCTGAGCGCGCAGCCGGCCTCTACCACGCGGCCATACTCGTCCCCACGCGGCTCGATCTCTCGCGCTTCTTACGGCATTTGGTAGAGGTGGGCCAGCCCTTAGACGGTGCGGCCGACCATGGCGTATCGCATGCGCTTTATTTGCGCGATCCCGATCAAAATGGCCTGGAAGTGTATTGGGATTTGCCCAAGGCGGAGTGGCCGCGGGATGCCAACGGCGAACTCGAGATGGGCACAAAGCATTTGGACCTGCAGGCCCTTCTGGACTTAAGCCTGTGAGGCACCGCCTCCACTGCGCTTAGGCCCTCTCCAGCGCTTTTTAGCGCCAGCACCACCCCCAGAGCTCTGAGGTTTGCTGCCGCCACTTGGCGTGTCTCCTCGGCGCTTGCTCCGGTTATTCCGGCGAATTCCGCCCTTGGCAGCGACCTCCCATACCGGTGATTCCCCGAGGTGTTCAGGCGCGGGGAGCTTTTCATAGTCGCGCTCTACCAAGCGTTCAATCTTCGTGAACTTGTACATGTCCTCGGGCGCCACATAGGTAATGGCCATGCCCTCCGTCTTGGCTCGGGCAGTACGTCCAATGCGGTGCACGTAGTCCTCTGCGTCGTTGGGAACGTCGTAGTTAATCACCAAGTCGATGCCCTTGATGTCGATGCCGCGGCTCATTACGTCGGTGGCGACCATGATGCGAATTCGGCCTGATTTAAATTCTGCCAAGGCCTTTTCGCGCGCTTCCTGCTCGTAGTCAGAAGACATGCCCTTAACTGCGTAGTTGCGCTGGGCGAGCTTGCGCGTGAGCTGCTCCACTTTCCGCTTGGTCGAACAGAAAATAATAATACTGGTGAAGGTGTCCTTGTCCTTGAGCAGGTGTTGGGTTAGGCCAATTTTCTGGTCTTCATGGGCCAAATACACCAACTGCGTCACGCCTTCCGCGGGCTTGGAGATCGCCACGGATACTTCGGCCGGATCTTGGAGGATTTCGCGAGCCAAATTCCGGATCTTGGGCGCCATGGTCGCGGAGAACATGAGGCTCTGCCGGTCGGAGGGTAAGATTTTTATAATGCGCAAGATGTCGTCATAGAATCCGATGTCGAGCATTCGGTCGGCTTCGTCCAAAATCAAGAACTCCACTTCCGAAAAATCGACATTGCCTTGCTCCATGTGGGATAGCAATCGACCCGGGGTCGCAATCACGATGTCCGTGCCGCCTTTCAACGCTTCCGCTTCTTGATCCCACGCAACGCCATCGCCACCGCCGTAGACGGCATGACAGGTCACTTGAGCAAAGTACGCGAGGCCTTGAACTTGGCGGTCAATTTGAATCGCCAGCTCCCGAGTAGGGCATAAAATCAACGCCTTAACCCCGCCCAGCGGCATCTCTGAAAGGGCATTGAGCATGGGAAGCACAAAGGCAGCCGTTTTGCCGGTACCCGTTTGTGCACAACCGATAATGTCTTTTCCGTCTAGAATAAGGGGAATGGCCTTTTCCTGAATCTCTGTGGCTTCGTCAAAGTTCATGTAGTCGATGGCGTCCATGAGGACGTCGTTGAGGCCAAATTCCGTGAATTTCATGCAGTCTAGATCGTAGTAAGCGGCAAAGGTAGTCCTTTACCAAGCCCTAGCGACCTTGAACATGCATGGCGAGGATACGTTCGGCTTCTTTTCGAGCTTCCGGACTGCGTTTTGCCTGGTACAAGGCTTTTCGCGCCTCCCGCATCGATTCCTCCAGGTCAACCATCGGGGCCGGGTAGTCACTGAGGTCTAAAACTTCTGCCTCTAAGGCCGTCGCCTTCCACGGGCTGTGACGAAGGGGCATCGGGATGTGAGCCAGTTCAGGAACCCAGAGCGCAACAAAATTCCCTTGTGGATCGTGCTCCTGTGCCTGTTTGATCGGGTTATAAATGCGCACCGTGTTAATCCCGGTGACCCCCGCTTGCATTTGGAGTTGGGGGTAATGGATACCCGGCTCAAAATCTAGGAATTGCTGCGCGAGGTGGGCCGAAACGGATTTCCACGGCAAGCGCAGCACATGGGTCGCATAGCTCACGAGCATGGCGCGCATTCGGAAATTTAGATACCCGGTGTGGCAGAGCGAACGCATGCAGGCATCCACCAAGGGCACTCCTGTTTGCCCGTCCTTCCAGCGCTGTAGCCGCTGTTCATCTTTTTGAAAAAAGGCATCCAAACCGCCCCGATTGACACTTTCCCACTCCATGCGGTGCTCGGATTCAAACTTTTGGATGAAGTGTTCGCGCCATCTGAGCCGCGAGCCAAAGGCGGTCAAACCGCGATGGGAAGCCTGCTGTTTCTGGCCATAGTACGCCTGGTACACCTCCCGAAGGCTCAAGTTTCCCCAGGCCAAATAGGGACTCAGCCGACTGCAGGAGGTGCGTGATTCTTGAGGCTTGGAGATGTGCAGGTGGTAGGTCCGATGCCTTTGACTTAGAAAGCTGCGCAGATAGGCCTGCCCACGTTGCGGTCCTCCCTCCTGCGTAATACCCTCACTACGCTCGGGCGCCCTCCACTCCTTGCCCAGGGATTCTCGGACGGCACGCGGGAGCTCCTCCCCTGAGGCGGTTTCCAGCCAGACCTTGGCCGCTTCCCACGAGGGCACTTGAGGTTGATGCATGTACGCATGCCATTCTTGTGTCCAGCGTGCACGCGTCTTACGGCCACGCTTGACGGTGCTGTAGGGATATTCCCGCCATTCCACTTTGTGCTTTCGGGCCCACTCTTTTACGGCCAAATCGCGTTCAAATGTCCATAGGAGGCCTATTTCCTCATGGCTGTACAGCGTGAATTTCGAGGTGCCCGAATGCAATCCCTGCAGAATTTCAAGCACATCGCCTTCCCAAGCGAACACCGGCATTTCGGGCAGGAGTTGGCGCATGGCCGCTAAAGATTCGCCCACAAAGGCCGCATGCCTAGGGCTGTACTGCGGTTGGGTCCAAAGCTGGGGTTCATGCACATAAAAAACGAGCAGCCCGGCCCCCTGCCCTTCCTGCCTCTCCTTCGACGCAGCGAGGATAGCCGCATGCAAAGGGGCGTGGTCGTTCCAGCGAAAATCGCGTTTGAGCCAAACTGCGTGGAGATGCATCCTTTTGAAACAGCAAATTGTCGCGCTATGTTCCTCCCAAACGGTCAGAATTCCCAGTATTTTAGAACTCGTATGCGAAACAACCTCCGCAGGTGTGGATTCCTTTTGGCTTGGACCTTGACAGCCCTTACGGCGGGTGCTCAATGGGCCTCCAACCTGCCAATTGTTTCTATTCATACCCAGGGCCAAAGCATCCTGAACGAACCCAAAATCAACGCCACTTGGCGCTTCTATTGGAAGACCGATGGCAGTGTGAACGACACCTTGGACGCCCCCTACGATCAAGGCTTGATCGGCATTGAATACCGCGGGCAGTCCAGCCAGTGGTTCCCTCAAAAATCCTATGGAATAGAGCTCAGACAAGCAGACAGCCTGGGACCCAGGCCTGTTGCACTGTGTGGGTTTCCGGCTTCAGAAGACTGGGTTTTGTATGCGCCCTATTTGGACAAGTCCCTGGTGCGCAACGCTCTGGCCTACCACATGGCGCGCGAGCAAAACGGAATTTGGGCCCCTTCCACCCAGCATGTTGAAGTCTTTCTCAATGGCAGCTACCAGGGCATCTATGTGCTGGTGGAACGGATAAAAAAGGATGCGGACCGCTTGGATTTGGCTACGCTGCGACCCGATGAAAACAGCGGTTTGGATCGGACGGGCGGCTATATTTTCAAGGTAGACAAAGAAGATCCAGGCGATTGGGCTTGGACTTCTCCGTATCCTGCCCCCGGTGGGAACGCCGGTCAAATGATTCGCTACCAGGGCGTTTATCCAAAAGCAGATCGAGTCACGGCCGAACAGCGCGCCTACCTCCAAGCCTACGTGGACAGTGCTGAAGCCGCCTTAAAGGCACCTTCCCGAATGCTCGGCGATCGCGACTGGCGCACGTTTTGGGACA
>JALQUY010000042.1 GCA_023260615.1 Schleiferiaceae bacterium | reverse complement strand
TAGCCAATGGTTTGGTACTTGTGTTAGCCAACAAAAGTAAGAGAAAGGCTAAGACCGAGTATTAATTCAGTTTTCAATACTGAATTCCACGCACAAGCGACTAATATTATAGAAAGAGGAGAAGTTATTTCTTTATCCGTTTTACCCAACGCACAAAGTCGTGCGCCAAGGGCTGTTCCACCGTGGCAGGGTGGGACTCGCGGCCCACTTCGGTGAAGGCGTCACGGTAGTCGGGAAACCAGGTGTCGCCTTCGTAGGTGGCGTGCACTTCGGTGATTTCGAGGACGTCGGCATGGGGAAGTCCCTGGGCATAGAGTTCGCCGCCGCCGATTAAGAAGATTTGCGAGTCCATCATCGAGGCCATGCCGATAGCTTCTTCGAGGCTGGAGGCCGTGTGGACGCCTTCGTGGGTCCAGTCGCTATTCCGCGTGATGACGATGTTGGCGCGGTTGGGTAGTGGGCGGCCGATGGATTCAAAGGTTTTTCGGCCCATCAGGATGGGGTGGCCGCTGGTCAAGGCTTTAAAGCGCTTCAGGTCCTCAGGGAGGTGCCAGAGGAGGGCATTGCCACCGCCGATGAGGCGATTTTGGTCGTGAGCGACGATGAGGGTGAGCATTCGGGCCGAATAGAATTAAACCGCCACCGCCCCCGCGATATGCGGATGGGGATCGTAGCCGTCCAAACGCACGTCATCGTACGTGAAGTCAAACAAGGAGGTGACCTCTGGATTGAGCCAAAGGCTAGGGAGAGCACGTGGCTCGCGGCTAATCTGAAGTTTGACCTGGTCGAGGTGGTTGCTGTAAATATGCGCGTCGCCCAAGGTGTGCACAAAGTCCCCAACTTCAAGGCCTAAATCGCGCGCCATGAAGTGCACAAGCAGAGCGTAGGAGGCAATGTTAAAGGGCACGCCCAAGAAGATGTCGGCGGAGCGTTGGTAGAGCTGGCAGCTCAACTTTCCGTCTGCGACGTAAAATTGGAAGAAGGCATGGCAGGGAGGCAAGGCCATCTGGTCGATGTAGCCGGGATTCCAAGCGCTCACGATGTGGCGGCGGGAATCGGGGTTCTTGCGAAGGTCTTCGAGGACCTGCTTGAGCTGGTCGACGGCGCCGTTGGGGCCGGGCCAAGAGCGCCACTGGTGGCCGTAGACGGGACCCAATTCGCCCCATTGTGCGGCAAAGGCGGCATCTTCAGCCACGCGTGCGGCGAAGGCGCGAATGTCCTCGCCTTGGAAGTCGGCCGAGGCTTTGTACTTGGCGTAGGGCCAATCGTCCCAAATGCGCACCCCATGTTGGCAGAGGTAACGGATGTTGGTTTCGCCGCGGATAAACCAGATGAGTTCGTGCAAGATGCTCTTCAAATGCAGCTTCTTCGTGGTCATCATCGGGAAGCCTTCCTGAAGGTTGAAGCGCATTTGGTGCCCAAATACGGATAGGGTGCCCGTACCTGTGCGATCCTCTTTTTTCACGCCCTCAGCGAGGACACGTTCAATCAGTTCGTGGTAGGCTTTCATCGTATCGGCGGAATCTTAGTACAACAGGCCCACTAAGATAGCCGTAAATAAAGAGGCGGCCGTACCCGCTAAAAGAGCGCGCAAGCCCATTTTACTGAGGTCCTTGCGACGACCAGGAGCGAGCGCACCAATGCCGCCGATTTGAATGCCGATGGAGGCAAAGTTGGCAAAGCCGCACAGGATATACGTGGCCAAAATTTGCGCTTTCTCCGAGGCGAGTTGGCCGTTTTCCATTAAGCTGCCCATGCTGACATAGGCGTAGAATTCATTCAAAACGGTTTTCTCGCCGAGCAATTGACCCACAGCCGCTGCGTCACTCCAAGGCACCCCCATCAGCCAGGTGAGGGGAGCCAGGGTGAGGCCAAAGATGGCTTGAAGGTTGAATTCGGTGTAGCGGCCGCTGGTGGCATCCGTTAACCAGGCGTTTAAGCCGGTCCATTCGCCCAAAGCGCCCCCCAACAGGGCGTTTGCCAAAGCAATCAAGGCCGTGAAGACCAAGAGCATGACGCCTACGTTCACAGCCATTTTCAAGCCATCTCCTGTGCCGTGGGCAATAGCCTCCAGCCAGTTGCCTTGCTTTTCGATTTCCACTTCCGCCGTGTCGACGAATTTCTCCGTTTCGGGAATGAGGATTTTTGCGGCAATGATGGCGGCCGGAGCACTCATGACCGAGGCGGCAAGGAGGTGGCGGGCAAAGAAAACTTGACGGGCTTCATCGGGTCCACCTAAGTAGTTGATGTAAGCGGCCAATACGGCCCCCGCAATCGTGGACATGCCGCCAGACATGAGGCAGAGGAGTTCGGACCGCGTCATACCGGCGATATAGGGCTTCACGAGCAGCGGAGCTTCCGTTTGGCCCACGAAGACGTTGGCGGCGGCGGAAAGGGATTCGGCTCCTGAAAGTTTAAGCGTGCGCTTCATGAACCAAGCGAAGACCCAAACGACCTTCTGCAAGATGCCAAAGTGGAAGAGTAGGCTGGTGATGGCGCTAAAAAAGACAATAGTGGGGAGCACTTGGAAGGCGAAAATGTAGCCAAAGCTGTCTACGCGACCGACCAAATCGCCAAAGAGAAAGAGGCTGCCCTCGCGTGCAAATCCAAGCAAGGCCACAAAGCCTTTGCCGATGGCATCAAAAACGCTAGAAATCGTATCCACCTCTAGAATCAAGTAGGCGAGTCCAAACTGGATGAGTAGCCCTTTCGCGACGAGCGACCAGGAAATGGCGCGCCGATTGGTGCTGGCGAGGAAGAGGATGCCTAGCAATAAAACCAAGCTGGCGAGGGCGCGTAAAATTTCCATGTTAGCGTTTATTCAGTTCGTCGCGGATGCGAGCGGCAAGTTCGTAATCTTCTTGCTCTAATGCACGGTCGAGCCATTCATTTAGGGTTTCCACGGTGGCCTTGCCAAGGGCTTGAGCGGTTTCAGGGGCTTCGAGTGGGTCACCGTCGGGGATTTCATCCTCGATGGTATCGGCTTGTACCGAAGCTACTTTGGCCTCGCTCTCTGCCAAACTGGCCTTCTCCATGACGCTTTGGCTCGCGAAGATGGGGCAGTCCGCGCGCAAGGCCAGGGCAATGGCATCCGACGGACGTGCATCCGTAGTTCGCTCCTCGCCGTCGCGTTCAAAGATCAAAACGGCATAGAACACGCCGTCCTGCAGGTCTTGGATAACGACTTCCTTGAGCCGAACGTCATGTGCATCCATCACCGACGCAAAGAGATCATGCGTCATAGGCCGGGGAGGGCGCGTCATTTTATCCAAAGCAATGGCAATGCTCTGCGCTTCAAAGGCCCCAATGACAATGGGCAGCTTGCGCTTGTCCGTCTCCGACTCCAACAAGAGCGCATAGGCGCCAGTGGGGCGCTCACTGTAGGTGAGGCCTTTTACGTGGAGGCGGATGCGGTCGCCCATTTAGTTCAGGTGGGCTTTAAGCGCCGCGGTCAAGCGGGGAAGCACGTCGAAGGCGTCTCCTACAATGCCGTAATCGGCGGCCTTGAAGAACGGGGCCTCTGGATCGTTGTTGATGACCACAATGGTTTTGGATCCGCTTACACCGGCCAAATGCTGAATCGCACCCGAAATGCCAATGGCGATGTAGAGCTGGGGGTTGATTTGAATGCCGGTTTGGCCCACGTGTTCGGAGTGGGGACGCCATCCAATGTCTGAAACGGGCTTGGAGCAGGCGGTGCCAGCGTTGAGTACGGCGGCCAATTCTTCGACCATGCCCCAGTTGTCAGGCCCCTTCAAGCCGCGACCAGCTGAAACGACCCGCTCTGCTTCAGGCAACGGAATCTTCCCACTGGCCACCTGCGCGGCGCCCGGCGTCGACTTGCCTACAAAGGCCACGTCGCGATCTTCGGCGGCCGCCTGCTCTGCGCCCGCAGCGCCAGTGCCCAACGCATTGGGAACGAGGACCAACACGGTGCAGGCAGTGGCACTGCTGCACTGCTCGATGCCCTTCGATGAGAAGGCGCTGCGTTGCACCGTCAGTGGGCTGTAGCTGCTGGGCAAGGCGGTTACATTGCTGATGCAACCCGCGTTTGCTTTGGCGGCGAGCACGCCCGCCAAGGACTTTCCGTTCGCGGTGCCGCTCACCACAATCTGCGTGGCGCCGAGCTCGGCCGCCAAGGCACCCAGGGCCCCGGCGTAGGCATGGGGTTCAAAGCGGTCGCTGCCCTTGAGGTGGACCACTTTCGCGGCTCCGTAGGCCCCGAGGGTCTCTACCAAGGGATCGCAGGCACCGACGACCACGGCGATCGCTTGACTGCCTTGGGCTTTGGCACATTCTGCGCCGTAGCGCACGGCTTCAAACGTGGATTTCTTGAACTGACCGTTCCAGGTTTCGGCAAAAATGAGGACCATGCTTAAATGACTTTGGCTTCTTCGTGCAGGCGGCGAACCAGCTCGTCGAGGTTAGACGGATCAATGAGTTGTACGGCTGCTTTTGGGGCAGGCTTGGCGAAGGATACCGCAGCCGTGGCCGCAGCGGCACCCGTCAGAGCCGTGACGGCTAGGGGCTTGGTGCGTGCCGTCATAATGCCGCGCATGTTGGGAATGCGGAGTTCGCTCTCTTCAACGAGGCCTTTTTTGCCACCAATGACCAAGGGCAGGGAGGCAGCAACCTCTTCCTTGCCGCCGTCGATTTCGCGCAGCAAATTCGCGGAGCTACCTGTAACGTCGAGGCCAATGCAGGCATTGACAAAGGGGAGGTCGAGCAGGGCAGCGAGCGCGCCGGGCACAATGCCGCCGTTGTAGTCGATGGATTCTTGGCCGCAAATAATGAGGTCGTAGCCGGCGCCCTGGATGTGGGCGGCGAGCTCGGAAGCCACTTGGAGGGCGTCCGTGGGAACGCCGTCGAGGCGAACCGCGTCGTCCGCGCCGATGGCCAGGGCCTTGCGCAAGGTGGCTTCCACGCTGGCGTCGCCGTAGGTGATGACGGTGACGCTGCCGCCGTGGGTTTCTTTGAGTTGGAGGGCCTTCGTGAGGCCGAATTCATCGTAGGGATTGATGACAAATTGTACGCCAGCCGGGTCCAGAGCCGCACCGTTTGCCGTGAATTGAATCTTCGCGGTGGTGTCGGGCACGTGGCTGATACAAACCAATATCTTCATGTTGAGCCTTTTTACTTCATCATTCGGGCGACAAAGTGCCACAAAAATAGGGCTGAAGTCCTTATTTTTGCCGACCCTAATAGTTATAAAGCGATGCGTCAGATTCAATTCCGCGAAGCTGTGGCCGAAGCCATGAGCGAAGAAATGCGCCACGATGAGAACATCATCCTGATGGGTGAAGAAGTGGCTGAATACAACGGTGCCTACAAAGCGTCTAAGGGCATGCTCGATGAGTTTGGACCCAAGCGCGTATTGGACACCCCTATTGCTGAGCTCGGATTTGCCGGTATCGCAGTGGGCGCTGCCATGAACGGTTTACGCCCCATTGTGGAGTTCATGACCTTCAACTTTTCGATGGTGGCCATTGACCAAATCATCAACAATGCCGCAAAAATGCGTCAGATGAGCGGTGGCCAATTCAATATTCCTATCGTTTTCCGCGGACCTACGGCTTCGGCCGGTCAGCTCGCCGCTACGCACAGCCAAGCGTTTGAAAGCTGGTACGCCAACTGCCCAGGCTTGAAAGTGGTAGTTCCTTCAAACCCTTACGATATGAAGGGCTTGCTCAAAGCGGCTATCCGCGATGAGGATCCTGTTATTGTGATGGAGTCGGAGCAGATGTACGGCGACAAGGGCGAAGTGCCTGAAGAAGAGTACACCATCCCCTTGGGCGTTGCGGACATCAAGCGAGAGGGTACCGACGTGACGGTAGTTTCTTTCGGTAAGATTATCAAAGTGGCGTTGCAAGCTGCTGAGGAATTGGCTGCAGAAGGCATTTCTTTGGAGGTCATTGACTTGCGCACGGTTCGCCCGATTGACTACGATACCGTCATTGAATCCGTGAAAAAGACCAACCGATTGGTCTGCTTGGAAGAGGCATGGCCCTTGGGTAGCATCTCTACGGAGATCACCTACATGGTGCAGAAGCGTGCCTTTGACTACTTGGATGCGCCCATCATTCGCTTGACCACGGCAGATACCCCTGCGGCCTATGCGCCTACCTTGATGGAGGCTTTCCTCCCCAATAAGGAGCAATTGATCCAAGCCGTTAAGCAAGTCCTGTACCGCGGCTAAGCCTGGATTCTTGTAGTTGAACCTTTTGGGCTATTTTTGCCCCCCTTTTGGAATACATCACCGAACACACATCTATCTATAGTCTTATGAATCAAATTGATTGGATTATCCCCGGACTCGGCCTGTTGGGTCTTGCCGTAATGATCATTAAGGCCATTTGGGTCAGCAAGCAAGATGCAGGCGACGCCAACATGGTTGAATTGGCTGGCCACATCTCCAAAGGTGCATTGGCCTTCTTGCGTGCCGAATGGAAAGTATTGGGCGTATTTGTGGTTTTGGCGGCCGCCTTGTTAGGCTGGTCAGCGGAACTGCCCCAAGTAGCGGCGCACACCGACTGGTTGATTGCCGTTGCGTTTGTGATCGGAGCCTTCTTTAGTGCCTTCGCGGGTTGGATCGGTATGAATATCGCCACCAAAGCGAACGTGCGCACGACGCAAGCTGCTCGTACCTCTTTGGCGCAAGCCTTGAAAGTGTCCTTCACCGGCGGTACCGTTATGGGCCTCGGTGTAGCGGGTTTGGCCGTTTTGGGTCTGGGTACCTTGTACATTGTATTCATCGGCAAGTACCCCGTTTCACAAGCATTGGAAGTACTCGCTGGTTTCTCTTTGGGTGCAGAGTCTATCGCCCTCTTCGCTCGCGTAGGTGGAGGTATCTACACGAAAGCCGCTGACGTAGGTGCCGACTTGGTCGGTAAAGTAGAAGCCGGTATTCCTGAGGACGATCCCCGCAACCCTGCCACTATTGCCGACAACGTGGGCGATAACGTAGGTGACGTTGCGGGTATGGGTGCCGACTTGTTCGGTTCCTATGTCGCCACCATGTTGGCCACTATGGTACTGGGTGCTGAAATGGACATCGTGAAGAACGGTGACTTGTCTCCCATCTTGCTGCCCATGGTGATTGCCGGTTTGGGCATCGTATTCTCCATCATCGGTACCTTCTTCGTGCGCATCAAAGGCGAGGACAGCTCTGTGATGAACGCTTTGAACCTCGGCAACTGGGGCTCCATGGTCTTGACGGCTATCGCTTCCTACTTTGTGATTGAGGCCATGTTGCCCGAAACACTCACCTTCGACCGCGTCGGTTCGGTTTTGGTGATCGAGCGCATCAACATTTTCTACGCCATCATCTTGGGCCTTGTAGTAGGCACCTTGATGAGCATTGTGACCGAATACTACACCTCTATGGGCCGTCGTCCCGTGGATAGCATCGTTCAGAAGTCCGGCACCGGCCACGGTACCAACGTCATCGGTGGTTTGGCGGTAGGTATGGAATCTACCGTTCTCCCCATCTTGATCTTGGCGGGCGGTATCTACGGTTCGTTCTTGCTCGCTGGTCTCTACGGTGTAGCCATCGCCGCTGCAGGTATGATGGCCACTACGGCGATGCAATTGGCCATCGACGCCTTTGGTCCTATCGCCGACAACGCAGGCGGTATTGCTGAAATGAGCGGTCTTCCCGGTGAAGTGCGTGAGCGCACGGACAACTTGGACGCGGTGGGCAACACCACGGCGGCTACCGGTAAGGGCTTTGCCATTGCCTCTGCGGCTTTGACGGCTCTGGCTCTCTTCGCTGCCTACGTAGGTTTGGCTGGTATCACCGGCATTGACATCTACAAGGCGGACGTATTGGCTATGCTCTTCGTGGGCGCCATGATTCCCTTCTTCTTCAGCTCTTTGGCCATTGCGGCTGTGGGTAAGGCGGCCATGGAAATGGTGGTGGAAGTGCGTCGTCAGTTCCGCGAGATTCCTGGCATCATGGACGGTACCGGCAAGCCTGAGTACGAGAAGTGTGTGGAGATCTCTACCGCTGCATCGATCAAGCAAATGATTGCCCCAGGTGCATTGGCCTTGTTGGCGCCTGTTTTGGTGGGCTTCACCATGGGCCCTGAAGCTTTGGGCGGTTTGCTCGCCGGTATCACCGTGAGCGGTGTATTGATGGGCATGTTCCAGAACAACGCCGGTGGCGCTTGGGACAACGCGAAGAAGTCCTTCGAAAAAGGCGTGACTATCGACGGCCAGCCCTTCAAGAAAGGCAGCGAGCCCCACAAGGCGGCTGTAACCGGTGACACCGTGGGCGATCCCTTCAAGGACACCTCTGGTCCCTCGATGAACATCCTGATCAAGTTGACCTCTATTGTGGCCTTGATCATTGCTCCCTTCATTTCTGTTAGCGGTGATGTGCACGGCGAAGACGCAGGTCACGCGACGGAAATGGTAGAGCACCAGTGTTCTGCCGAGTGCATGGCTTCTGGCAACTGCCCCATGCATGCACAGTCTGAGGAAGCCGCACACGAATGCAGCGAAGCTTGCCACAGCAACCCCGAGTCTTGCCCCATGCACGCTGCCCACGAAGGCGAGGCGGCTGAAGGCGCAGAAGGCACGGAAACGGCTGCTGCACACACCTGTAGCCCTGCCTGCAAGAAGGAAGGCGCTTCCTGCAAGCACCACGGGTAATTCAGGGTAGTGCAAACGAAAAAACCCGCGGCCTGCGCCGCGGGTTTTTTTGTGCCTCGTCGAAGCCGCCAGCGAGGTTGACGGAAGAGGCAAACGCTGGTTCAAACCGGTAAGCATAAAAAAACCCGGGCCTGGTGGCTCGGGTTTTTTGGAAGATTACAGCGAGACGGCAGGCTTAAAACAAGCCGTTCAATTCGGCGTCAATGCGGGAAATGATGGTACCGAGGTCCTCAGGGTTTTCGGGAAAGCGGTTGTTGTCTACATCGATGATCAGAAGCTTGCCCTTGTCGTAGCCCTTGATCCACTCCTGGTAGCGCTCGTTGAGGCGCTGGAGGTAGTCGAGGCGGATGGAGTTCTCGTAGGGGCGGCCGCGCTTCTGGATTTGCTCAACAAGCGTAGGCACAGAGGCGTTTAGGTAGATGAGCAAATCGGGAGGGCTGATGAATTCTTCCATCAGGTCAAAGAGACGCATGTAGGCATCGAAGTCTCGTGAGCTCATCAAGCCCATGTCGTGTAAGTTGGGGGCGAAGATGGTGGAATCTTCGTAGATGGTCCGGTCCTGAATGACCGCTTTGCCAGACTTGCGAATTTCATGAATCTGCTGAAAGCGGCTGTGCAAGAAGAAGATTTGCAAGTTGAAGGACCAGCGCATCATATCGCTGTAAAAATCGTCCAAGTATGGATTGTGATCTACTTCTTCAAAATGCGCTTCCCAGCCGTAATGCTTGGAAAGTAGAGTCGTGAGGGTCGTTTTCCCTGAGCCGATGTTTCCGGCAATGGCGATGTGCATACCCCTCAAATTTACGATTTGCGCGCGTGAAATTGAAGGATTTCCTCGACGAGTTTTCGGTCATTCGACAGCCGTGGTACTTTGTTTTGTCCTCCCAGTTTCCCCTTGGATTTGAGCCAGTTGTGAAAGAGGTCGGCGGGCATGACCACAATACGCGGGGGCGCTAGGATGAGGTCCTTATGGCGCTTGGCGTGGTAGTCCGAATTCAATCCCTGCAAGGCCTCGTCTAAGGCCCGTCCAAAGGCCTCTATGGAGGTAGGGGCATGCTCAAAAGAAATTAGCCACTGGTGGGCACCACTTTGACCACCCTCCATGTACCAGGGGGCCGCGGTGTAGTCCACCACATGGGCGCCGGTGGCTCGGCACGCGGCATCCATAGCCCGCTCGGCATTGTCCATCATCAGTTCTTCGCCAAAGGCGTTGATGTAGAGGCGGGTTCGGCCCGAAATTTCTATCCGGTACGGATCCAAAGACACAAAGCGCACCGTATCGCCCACGATGTAGCGCCAAAGGCCCCCCACCGTGGTGATTACCATGGCATAGTCCACCCCCAATTGGACTTGGTCCAAGGTCAAGGCATGGTCTGAACTGCGCCCCTGAAAATCCGCGAGGGGTATGAATTCATAGAAGATGCCGTGGTCGAGCATGAGGAGCAAGCCGGGCGCATCGAGGCGGTCCTGAATGGCAAAAAAACCTTCCGAGGCGTTGTAGGTTTCGAGTCGGTGGAATCCCGTGTGGGGTAAAATTTCGTCAAAAGGTTGGCGATAGGGGGTGTAGCTCACGCCGCCGTGCACAAAAAGTTCGAGGTTGGGCCAGAGTTCGCTCAGGTGTTTAGCGCCCTTGACCTCGAGCACCCGGCGCATGAGCACGAGCATCCAGGAGGGCACGCCGAAGAGGGAGGTGACGTTTTGCTTGACCACCTGCGCGGTGATGCGTTCGATCTTTTCTTCCCATTCATCCAGCAAGGCGACCTCGTGGGAGGGGGTCGACCGCCACTCCGCCCAAAAAGGCAAATTCTCAATCATGATGGCGGAGAGGTCCCCAAAGTAGGACACGCCATTCAAATCGTTGATCTTGGTGGAGCCGCCGAGGCGCAGCGACAAGCCGTCAAAGAGCATGGAGTCTTCGCGCTGTGACGTGTAGAGGGCGAGCAGGTCGCGTCCGACGGCCAGGTGGTTGTCGTCCAGCGACTCGCGGCTCACCGGAATGAACTTGCTGCTCGCGTTGGTGGTTCCGCTGCTCTTGGCAAACCAGGAAATGGGACCGTCCCAGAGCAGGCCCTGCTCCCCTTTCATGGTGCGCTCAATCCAGGGCGTCAAGGATTCGTAGTTGACCACGGGCACGCGCTCTTGGAAGGCTTCGATGCTCAGGCCTTCCGTCATGCGGTGGGTTTGGCCGTATTCGGTCTGGCTGCCTCGCTGCATCAAGAGCCGAAATTGCTCCTGCTGGACCTGCTTGGGTGCCTCCATCATGCGCTGCAAGCGAGGCAAACGCCCTTTGAGGCGCCAAACAATCAAATCAGTGAGCGGAGAAAAGGCCATGGTGTAGGGACTACCTTTGAGGAGGAAAGGTACATTTTTCATGCAAACCGAAGGGATTCTCTCCAAGATGCTTTTGGCGTTCCAAACGCCCATCCAAGTCTACGCCGAAGCCGGCGCCCACCTCCTGCACCTCAATGGCCAGATAGGCAAACCCTTGGCCTTGGAATCTACCGGAACTTGGACCTGCAAAGCCTGCCAGGAAACCTTTACCTCCCTCTTTCGCATGGGCTGCTGCAAACGCTGCTTTTTCGAAAGCCCGCTGGCAGGCGATTCCATTTTACGGCCCGAATTATCCACCGCCCACCTCGGGCAAGCCGACCGCGACCTCGACTACGAAGCCCGCTACCAACTACAGCCCCATGTGGTCTACTTGGCCGATTCCGGTGGCCTGAAAGTGGGTGTCACGCGCCACGCCCAACGCCATACCCGATGGATGGACCAGGGAGCGTCGCGCGTTCGGGTGATTGCCGAAACCACTAACCGCTATGAGGCAGGCGTCATCGAAGTCGCGCTCAAAAATCACTACAGCGACAAAACCTCCTGGCGCCACATGCTGGCCGGCGTCCAAAGCGGCGAAAACCTCGCCGAAGAAGCCCAGCGCGCCTCACACTTCTTCCCCGAAGAGGTAGCCCGCTTCTTTGTGCCGAACGGCGAAGAGGTCACCCTCACGTACCCCTCCGATGGAGCACCGAAGGTTACTTCGGTCAAATTGGAGGCCTACCAGCGCTTAGAAGGTGTCTTGGCGGGCATTCGCGGGCAGTACCTAATTTTTTCGGACGGCCGAGTGATCAACATTCGGGCTCACGAAGGGGCGCATGTGCGGTGGACGGTTTAGCTAGAGGGCTTGAGGGCTCGGGCTGCGCCCTGAAGCTAGAGAGCACGCGCTTCGCGCAAATTAGCTAGGTAGCTAGAGGGCTAGAGAGCACGCGCTTCGCGCTGTAGCATTTGCGCTTAAACCTTTAAACCCTTTTACCCTTCAACTTAGTGGTGGATCTTCGCCGCGCGCGGGGACTTTCCGCTGTTTTGCCAAGCTCTAGCTCTCTAGCTCTCTAGCTTACTCCGCCAACAAACTCACCGCAAAGCCACCCCCGACGGCCATGGGGCAGGCAATTTTATCCCCCTTTTTAACCGTGATGGATTCGATTTTCAGAGCCGTTGGGTTGTCCCAGCAGTGCGCACCCGCAGCGGTATCGTCGCGGTAGATATGGGCGGTGAAGGTTTCGCCTTCGGGCAGGAAGTCAAGGGTAAGCGTGTAGTCCCGAGCCACTTCGTTGTTGGCAGCGCCTACAAACCAGTGGCGACGGCCGTTTGCTTGGGCATTGCGCTCTTGACGGGCGACCACAACGAATTCGCCGACTTCGCCATCGAGGACTTCGCTGGTCTCCCAATCGACGCCCACTTCCTCAATAAACTTCAAAGCGGGCAGGTTGGCCGCGTAGTGTTCGGG
>JALQUY010000041.1 GCA_023260615.1 Schleiferiaceae bacterium | reverse complement strand
CCACGATAACGCGAAAGAAATTCTGGACGAGGCTCAGAAGCACGGAGTGACCGTTATGATGGGGCTCTGGGTGCAGCACGAGCGCCATGGCTTTGACTACGACAACGAGGCCCGAGTTCAGTCCCAACTGGAGATGTTCAGTGGGGTTATTGACGAATTGAAGGACCACCCTGCACTTTTAGCGTGGTCTGTGGGCAATGAAGTCGATCTGAATTACAGCAACACGAAGGTCTGGTATGCCGTGGAGGCCATTGCCGCCATGATTCAAGAGAAGGATCCGCACCATCCGGTCACCACGATCACGGCGGGTTTAGATTCGACCGAGGTCTTTTTGATCAAGGAGCGTTGCCCGTCTTTAGATTTTTACGGTATTAACACGTACGGCGATTTGGATAAGGTGCCGGACCAAATTGAACGCTTCGGTTGGACGGGTCCCTACATGATTACCGAATGGGGTCCCAACGGCCATTGGGAAGTGCCACGTGCCACCTGGGGTGCGCCCATTGAGCAAACTTCAGGCAGCAAAGCAGCTGGGTACAGCCGGCGCTATGTGGACAAGATTTATGCGCAGCGCCGAACCTGCTTGGGTTCCTATGCCTTCCTCTGGGGCCAAAAGCAAGAAACCACCCAAACCTGGTATGGCCTTCACATGGAGTCGGGCAAACCCACCGAAACCCTTTGGGGCGTGAGCCAAGTCTGGCAAGGCCATTTCGCCGAGGCAGACCGCACACCCGCCCCCGTCTCCGTCACGGCCATGGGCTCGACGCCCCCGATCCTCCAAGCCGGAGAAAAAGTCGCCATTCCCTACGATGCGGCAGTAGCCGATCGCGTCAAAAGCGCCAAGGTGTGGTACGAAATCCTACCTGAAAGCACCGACATCAAAGCAGGGGGAGATGCGGAAAACCGTCCCCCGAGTATCGCGTACAAATCGCTAGGCCGGCTCAAGCCCGGCACCTACCGCGGGCAGCCATTGGCCTTCCGAGTGCCCAGCAAACCCGGCGCCTACCGCATTTTTGTCTACTTGGAGGCCGAGGGCTTCGTAGCCTACGGCAACCTGCCCTTCTTTGTCGAACCTCGCAAAGCCAACCAGCGCCCAAGTCGCCCCGTAGAATTGGCCAAATTGCCACTAACTGCCGTCGCCCCATGAAATTGACCTGGACTTGGCCCCTGTTGGCCCTGGCGCTTTCTGTGGGCAGCGCGCAGGCCCAAATCGCAGACCCCGAGGAGCTCCAGCCCGATGAGGCGATCGCGGAACCTTCCGTCACAAAGACCCACGTGGACCCCACGAGGGTAGATTGGAATCGCGCGCCCATTTGGCACGACTTCAGTGGCCCGTTCGGATCCTTCCCCAAGATGGAGCCCTCACGGCTTCGTTCCGTGAATGCAGCGGGCTACTACCGCTACTTCATGGACTACCGCTACTTACCGGGTGGTTTTGAGGCCGTTGCGGGCTACCCCTTGCCCGAACGCGACATCTTCATTGGGGACGACAGCCAGTTGCCACAGTTTATGCTGAACATCAGCGGCAAAGCGGGGAAAGGCGCCACCTGGGGCATGGACCTCTTTGCCTTCCAGTTTTTAGAGGGCAATGTAGCCTCGGTTTACAGTCTGCCCGTGGCGGATAGCTTGCTGGGGAACTACGACGCGCCTTTGAAGCAGCCCCGCATCGGTGGACAGATGAACATGCTTTTGGGAATGAACCTATATAGCACAGTGGTGACGCCTTTGGGCGGTTTGGGCGTGCGATTAGGCGGCATTCATTGGTACGAGCTGACCGAACTCACCATGGGCGCCTACATCGGCTACAACCGGTACATGCTCTTCGACCGCAATCCTTGGGACCCCATTGGCCTCAGTCCTTTTGAGCGCTACAACAACTACGTGAGCAGCGGCCAGGTGAGTCAGGAACAGCGCTGGGGCAAGCGTGCCTTCCAGGGCGGCATCCTGGAGATGCTCGGGCTTCCCCATGGGCAGCAAGTCAAAGTGCTCCTTGGCAAGAACGAGCAGAATGGAGGCTTTGATCCGCGTCCCAACGGAGCTTTTGCGGGCCAGTACGTCAAGACGGTGGGCGAGCGGTGGACGCTTTCGGCCCAAAGCATGAACCAGCAGGCCTACCAAGATTCCATGCTGCAACAGCCTTTCGGTTCTTACATGCATACAGGAAAGGTGGCCTACCGCCACGGCGCTTGGATGGGCTATGCAGAGTCTGGCTGGAGTGGCTACTACTCCGAAGACTACGGCCGCGTCCAAGGGCTAGCCGCACAAGGTCGTTGGATGTACCAACCCAAGAAGAACTGGGATGCCCAAGCGCATGCCTACTACATCAGCCCCGATGCCATCAACAACGCAGGGGCTATCGTGAATGGAGCCATCAACGAAGCCTCCATCAACAGCATTCCGGCGGGGCAAGCGGGCAGTTCAGCCGTTTTGCAGCCCACGGGCACGTCCTTGTTGGGCTTTGGACAGTTGGCCAACAACCGAACAGGTTTGGACCTTAACTGGGCCTACCACCCCAAGAACCTCTACATCAACTTGGGCTACAGCTTTTCACGCGAAATAGAAGGGGGGAGTAGCAGCTTGTCCTTTGGACACCCCGTGAATGCCTTGACCCGCAGCCGATTCTGGCGCTGGCAGTTCCCCGCAGGTGTGGGTCCCTACAACCGCACCAACGTGATTTTCCGAAATACCTACGACAAAATTGGCTTGGCGGTCACCCAAGAGAATCCCCTGCACTTCAGCCAATGGGAGATTCAGGCCTTGCACCGCCAACGCACGGGCAACAAGGTTTGGATCTTCAACCATTTGCTTCGTGCCCACAGCATTCAGCAGGCTTGGAGCCCCTTGAACGTGGCGGCAGATGCCCTCTTGCGCCAGTATTCCTTTGAAAACGAAGCCTATCTGATGTGGAATGAACACCTCACGCTGGTGGCGATGGCCTCGGCGGATGCCACGTTGGGCAACCTGCAAACCATGGTCAGTGCAGAAGGCCGTCCCTTGGACCAGCGCGGCTATGCCTACGGCTTTGGGGCCGACATCTGGGCGACCAAGGACGTGAGTTTTTACCTGCGCCACAAATGGTTTGGCTTTACCGACCGAAGCTTCACCTTAGATACTTACCATGGATCTGAAACCACACTTGAACTGAAACTGCTCTTCTAAATGAACGCATTGAAATACCCCTTGTGCCTCATCGCCTGTTTGGCCTTGCCGCTCGCGACTGCCGCACAAGATTACCAACCCAAATTTTCGCTCACAGGCAAAGCGCGCGGGGTCTACTTCGCAGACCGCTACAGCGGTGCGGGCGATACCGTGACCTCCCCACGCAGCAACAGCGGTCACGTCATGGCCGACTTAGGCATGCGATTGCGCCCCAATCCTTCGACCGAGGTCTTGGCCATGGTCCGTGTACGAAACGACTACGGCGGCTTTTGGGGGTCTGGCGTCACCTTTGACTTGCGCCAGTTGCAAGTGAAGGGCCTCATTCAAGACCGCATTCGCTACACCTTGGGAGATGTGGACTATGCGCTGACCCCCTTTACGTTTCACCGACCTGGTCCCTTGATGGCGGGCATCTTGCCTTCGGGCATGGCACAGCTGCAGAAGAATCTCGCTGGGTACGATGCCTTCATTACCGACCATAACACGTGGCGTCAGCAGGGGGCTGTGGTGGAATTCCGAACGGACTTCGCCCGCGGGCCGCGCTACGCGGACCATTCGGCCTTTGCCTTCCGCCAGCGCGCGGGTTTTAGCGGACAGGCGACGGAGAGCTGGGCTTTTGGAGGGCGGACGCTCTGGACCTTGAACGATCCCTCGTCCTTGACTCCATGGGTAAAGGTTGGACTTAATTACGTGGGCATCCAAGAATTGGCGGGCACTTCAGCTGCCACCGACCTCTATGGCAACCACGTGCTGACCGGGGATTTTCAGATCGTCAAGCAAAGCCGGTGGCGACTCCAGGGCGAACTGGGCTCCTCATCCACGCAGTGGGTGAGCGGGGACCAAGATGCCGATTACATGATCGATGTAAAAGGGGTATACTGGCTGAAAGAACTCGGCATAAGCACCGCGGCTTCCCTCCGATACACCGAGGTGGGCCCGGATTTCTACAGCCCAACGGCCCAAACGACGCCCAATATCTCAAGCCTAGCACCAGCGGCGTTCACCCGCATTGGGAACAGCAAAAGCGTGCGCACATGGACCTACCTGGATCTCTTCCGCGAGAGCAACTTGTACCGCTACCGCTGGAACTCCACCTTGGGAAGCGATAACAACACCTATTTGATCATGGATCCTCGGGGTTTAGCGACCCCCAACCGTCGCCGCGTGACCGCCGACTTTGCGGGCATTGCGCTGGGTATTTTCTACAAGGTGGAGGGCGTCTGGGCCCAAGAAATCCGCGGCCAAGGCACGGATGTGCTCACCCAGTTTTCCCGTGTGGACCTGGATCTGCGCTGGCCTAGTCGTATGGGCTACGGGGTGGAATTCCGCGGCTTGATCCGCGACCAGCGGGCATGGCGAACCAACGTGGGGGACGATGTGCCCAACACGTCTTACCGCCTGCCATGGACGAGTTGGAGCGCCAAGGCGTATTTGAATTCGGACCAAACCTTCTCGGTGGAAGCCGGCCTGTTGACCCTGGGCCACGGCGGTTTTGCCTATGATATTATCCGGAATGCAGAGAATACGGTATTGGACATTCGGGGCGGTGAACGCTCCCACCAAGAGCTGCTTCCCAACCTCTGCCTGAACTATGCCAGCAGCGAACAATCTACGCTCACCCTTGGTTGGTTGGGCAGCTATGTTAAAACCCTGGATGCGAACTATTCCATCCAAAATCTCTACGTGCTCTATGCCATTACGTTCTAAGCATTTCCTAGCCTCTCTCGCCTTGGCGTCGCTGGCCTTCGCGAGCTGTGAGCGCGATCTGACCCCCGAAGGCCCTGCCTTAACGGACCTTTACGGAACGTTCAAGGTGAAGTCCGGCCTGACTGCTTCCCGAGCGCAAGTCAATTTTGCCAACGGGGAGAGTGTCTATTTCACGGCGGAGACCTCCATTTCAACGGATTTTGTCCTGACCATCACGGGCCAAACCTCCGGAGCGGTTAAGCGCATCGAAGGAAAGGCCCGCACCTTGGATGCCACCAACGCCCTTTGGCAGGGAGAGACCTCGCAATTCCCCACCTTCCAGACGGAAATGTGCGATGTCATGCTGACCTATCCAGGCTATCCCGACACGTTGTACGGAAACGTGCAGGTCTTGGGAACGCGTGTGATTGAGGCGACCATCCTGGACGACTTTGAAAACGGCATGTCCCCCGAATGGACCAAGTTCATTCAATCGGGTGCCAATATGAAGTTCACCGTCCAAGGTGGAGCCCCTCTGGCTGAAGGTCTGTCCTACTATAAAATGGGTGGCACCGTGGCTTGGGATTGGCTCATTGGCATGGTCGAGATGCCCAAAAACAACTTCAACAGCGGCGCGGGCTTCAGTCTGAACAACGATGCGGATAAGGTCTATTTCAATGGCGTGTTCCGCCAATTGGCTGGTTTGGACAACGGTATCATTTTGTTGCAGTTGCGCGAGGACGACAACGGCGACGGCACCTACAGTGAAGGCAACGAGGACATGTGGTCGGTGGAAATTCGGCCCGGTTCCGCCTGGGAGCTCAACAGTTACAAGTACAGCGACCTCGTCACCTTGGTGAATGGCGCGGCCTCTGCGGCCCTGGGCAATGGGTTGCACGAGCCAGATAAGTTGCACCGTGTGTCCATTTTGTTCTTAGCCAATCCCAACTCCGGCTATGCCGAATGCGATACCGACATGCTCTGCTTCACGGAAAACGCCCCGCTTGCGCTATGAGGAAGGCTTTTGCAGCATGCTCTGCCATTCTGTTGGCCGGTGCCTGTTCGCTCCAGCCTACGCAGCTGTATGAGTATGGAAATCCCGCTAATTCCTACCCAAACATCAAGGGCTTTGCGTCCTTGACCGTTTTGGACGGCCCAACTGGGGATGAATTCTGGGTGAGTAAGGAGGCAGCAAGCTGCATTCAGTATGGCGTGGCAGACAACGGGGTGTACACATTTACCTGGAACAAACCTGGAGGCGGTTGCGACTGGGTAGGTATGGGCGTGGGCTGGGACCAGTGGTCCGGAAAGAACATGGGAGCCATTGTGGACGAGGCGGCCATGCGCTTGACCGTTCGGCTTCCAGAAGGTGCCCAGGCGATGAAGACCTTGCCGCTGGCTTTTGGCTTTGAGGACTATTCGGGCCGTCAAGCCTGGATTGGAATGAGTTCTAATTACGTCGTCAACGGGCCCATCACGCAGGAATGGACCCACATTGATCTCCCCATGGGGCTCTTCAATTGGAATGAGATGGACTGCGATCCCACCAACATCAAGCAGTTTATCACGCAGTTTGAGGGAGATGGCGAATTTGAGCTGAAAGAAATGCGCGTGGTTCCGTTTTCCGGTTCGCTCCGAAAGCAAGCGAAAGCAGGATTGGATGCTGAAACAGGCAAAGGATACGCGGAGAGCGTCATCCAGTTAACGGACGGCAGCACCATAGAGCTGTCTTGGGATGCGGATTCTCTGTACGTGCTCGCGCGCATCCCCGATGCGAATGCGTTCGTAAATAGCCAAACAGGCGTGGATCTCTGGAATGGGGATGCCTTGGAGCTGGCCTTTTCCGCGCAGCCCGAACTATCACGTCGTCCCCGAACCAGCTTCTTGTTTAGCGATGTCCATTTGGGCCTGAGCCTCGGCGAAACGCCGGAAGTCGTGAATTTCCGCACCGGTGGTACTATTCCCAACCGACGCCAAATCTCTGATCTAGGTGGGGGCTACGGCTACCTTTTGCGCTGGTCCTTGCCTTGGGAGGCTATGCGTCGCGCCCCATGGACCATTGAAGGCCGCTATTTGTTTGAAGTGGCTCGCGATCAAGGCGATGCGAAGGGACGCAACCAGCAAATTCGCTGGAATTCGGGTGAAGCGGAAGGATTTCATCAAAACCCAGGGCTTTGGGGCGAACTCGTCGTGGGTCCTCCCCACATAGATGTTCTTTTAACGCAAGAAAATAAATGAAAACGTTGATACGCTCTAGCCTTTTTCTGGGGCTGGCCATGGCTGCACTTGTTTCCTGTGAACTCCAAACGGCGAAACCTCCTCAAGGCCGAAATGGCGATCAATTGGCGTGGGCTGGCCGCACTTGGACGGTCAAAGGTGGTCCAGACCTCTTTGGACCGGGTCCCAATTACTTCAGCAAGGATGTGGCCTCCGCCTACACCGACGACCAGGGGTATTTGCACCTGAACATTCGCCAACTAGACGGCAAATGGCAGTGTTCGGAGATCATTAGTAACGATGTAGTGGGCTACGGCACCTACACCTGGGAGGTGCAATCCAACATGGTCGACATTCCGGATAATACCGTTTTGGGGCTCTTCACTTGGGACAATAACACGTTTATCACGCAGGCGAATAGCGAAGTGGATATCGAATTCAGCCGTTGGGGCGATCCCAATAAGGTCAAAACACTAGCCACATCGGTACAGCCGGTATGGTTTGGGGCCTTTAATCCAGAGCGTACCCACGAAACGCAGTTGCCCATCGAGGCTAAAACGATGTGGACGACCCATGAATTCACCTGGACGGACACCCTGATTACATGGACGTCCTACCTGGGGGGCAAGTCCGCCAACACCATCATCGCATCCTGGTCGTTTGACGACAGCAATCCAGCCCGTCGAAAAGGCGAAGGGGGTGTGCTGAGCAACCCCATTGTCATTCCAGCTCCAGGCCCATCGACCAATGCGCGGCTCAACCTTTGGCTGTTTGAAGGGCAAGACAGTGGCCCTAGCACGGGAGAGGCCTACGAAGTGGTCATCCGAAATTTCACCTACCAACCGCTCTAAGTTTTACCATGAAAAAGGTATTCCTCCTATCAGCAGTTCTTGTGACTGCTTCGGCATTTGCCCAAAAGCAGCCCACCGCATGGCGGGTAGACTCTGTGCTCCAGCTCATGACGCTGGAAGAAAAGGTCGGCCAAATGAACCAGTACAATGGATTTTGGAACGCAACCGGCCCCGCACCTGAAGGGGGCGATGCCGCTACCAAGTACCAGCATCTGCGCAATGGCTGGGTGGGTTCCGTACTCAATGTGCAAGGGGTTGAAGAAGTTCGCGCGATGCAACGCGTTGCCGTCGAGGAGACCCGCTTGGGGATTCCATTGATTTTCGGATGTGACGTGATTCACGGCTACAAAACCCTTTCACCTATTCCTTTGGCGGAGGCTGCTTCATGGGATCTAGAGGCTATTGCAAAAAGCGCCCACAACGGGGCCGAAGAAGCCACTTCCTATGGTCTAAACTGGACGTTTGCGCCCATGGTGGACATTTCACGAGATCCGCGTTGGGGTCGCATCATGGAAGGCGCAGGGGAGGATCCCTATTTGGGCAGCCGCATTGCGGAAGCACGCGTTCGAGGCTTCCAAGGCGAGCAGCTCAACGATCCACGGTCTATGGCCGCTTGTGCCAAGCACTTTGCGGGCTATGGATTTAGTGAAGCGGGACGCGACTACAATACGGTGGATGTGAGTGATTACACCCTCTACAACGTCATTTATCCGCCCTTCCAAGCCGCCAAAAAGGCAGGCGTAGCCACCTTCATGAATTCCTTCAACACCATGAATGGTATCCCTGCTACGGGCAACCAAGCGCTGGCAGAACTTCTCAAGGAGGATTGGGGATTTGAGGGGGTTCTGGTGAGTGACTGGGGGTCCGTCGGTGAGATGATCGCCCATGGCTACGCACGGAATTTGAAAGAGGCCGCAGAACAAGCCGCCAATGCCCGCTGCGACATGGACATGGAGTCCCTGGCGTATGTGCAGTTCCTCGCGAGTCTGGTGCGCGAAGGAAAGGTTTCCGAATCCTTAGTGGACGACGCCGCTCGTCGGGTTTTGAAGTTGAAGTTTGACCTGGGCCTGATGGACGACCCCTACCGCTACTGCAACCGTCCGGGCAGTTGGGAACCTACCACGTCGCCTTGGGCTGCGGATGCCCAAGAGTTGGCAGAAAAATCCGCTGTACTTCTCAAGAACAACGGCATATTGCCTTTGGTGAAAAAGCAAGCCATTGCGCTCGTGGGCCCCATGGCGCAGGAAAAGAACAGTCCTTTGGGCAACTGGCGCGTTTCCAGCGACGATTTCACTGCCTTATCGCTGTATGAAGGCTTGGTGCAGGTGCGTGGCGAAAAGCGCATGACGGTGGCAAGCGGCCCGGTTTTCTTAAAAGGCCCTATTAGCTTCCCGTTTGAGGCCGAAATCAATACCACCGATACCTCCGGCATGCATGCGGTCGTAAAAGCCGCTGGAGAAGCGGAAATCGCCATTTTAGCGGTGGGTGAGCACGGATTCCACTCGGGAGAAGCCCGATCCCGCATGTCTCTCCACCTCCCTGGTCTCCAAGAACAGCTGATCCGCGAGGTGCTAAAAGTACAAGAGCACGTGGTTCTGGTCCTCTACGCCGGACGTCCCATGATACTGCCCGATGACATCACCGAACAGGTGGACGCCATCCTTCTTGCCTGGCAGCCCGGTACCATGGGCGGTCCAGCCATCGCCAACCTGCTTATGGGCAAGCGCTCTCCCAGCGGTCGTCTTCCTGTCACCTTCCCGCGCTCAGAGGGCCAAATTCCTCTGTATTACGGTGCTTACACTACGGGCCGTCCAGGTCCTTCCGACGCCGTATTCTGGTCCCACTACGGCGACGGCCCCAATACGCCCGCCTATCCCTTCGGCTACGGTTTGACGTATTCCACGGTGACCTACGCCGCTACGCAGGTCAAACAGATGGGCGATTCTATGGCTGTTACGGCCCTCGTGAAAAACGAAGGCAAAGTGGCTGTGGATGAAGTGGTACAGCTCTATGCGCGCGATCACCACAGCCGCCTGGGCGTGCAGCCTGTGCGTCGTTTGATTGGTTTCCAGCGCGTAACCCTGAAGCCTGGCGAAGAACGCATGATGACCTTCAGCGTGACGGCCGATCAACTCAGCGTGGCTACCTCCGAAGGCGAACGCATGTTTGAGCCCGGAACCTTTAGCTTCTGGGTTGCACCACACAGTGCGGCCGGAACGTCTGCCAGCATCGACTGGAAGTAAGTCTTCCGGCGGCCACCGCATGCCCCTTGGGGCGCTCCGTCAAAGAAAAACCCCGCCGGCTTTCGCGCGGCGGGGCATTCTAACCAAAGGGTTGTGAGGCCTGCGTTTACTTTTTAGGGTTGGCTTTTTCCACGTAGAGGACGGTGGCTTCGTGCCGAACGACACGCACCAGTTCGTTGACTTTGGCAGCTGTGCCTTGGAACACAAAGCTCCAGGTGTCTCCGTCGATGTCCAATTGGCCCAAATGTTCCCCGAGCGGCATCTTTTCCACGCGGCCCACATGGCCGACCAAGTCGTCTGGATCGCTGAGGTAGTCGTCCTTGTCAAAGACCTTTTTGGTCAAAGGGCGTATGCCGTAAAAACCGACGATAGCGCCCACGTGTACGAGCCCCATCAGGACGTAGGGGTCTAGTTCCAAATACGCGCCAATACTGGCAAAAAAGGCACCAATGCCCAAGCTTCCAAAAAAGAAGCCGGGTTTAAAGAGTTCGGCCCCCCAAAGGGCGACCCCAAATAAGGCTAAGAGTACGGGTTCCATGGTTTCTTCGTTTTTAGTTCTCGCCTCCAGGGCTTGAAGGCTAGGATAAAAGTCTTTCAACCCACAACCGGAAAAAATGACATTGGTCAGGTTTTCAAACACATAAAAAAAACCGGCCCAAATGGACCGGTTTCATCGTTGAGTGGAGGCGCTGGATGGCAGAACGAACGAAGAAGAGAACCCTAAAACACCACCTCAAACACCGCTCAACAATTACATATGTTCTTTGAGAATGAGCACGGGATAGGCATTGTGGTGCGCTACGGCTTGGGTCATTCGGTTGTGAAAAGCTTCTTTGAGCCAGTGGTGGCGGCGCTCAATGAGCACCAGGCCTTCGGACTCGCTGCGGCGAACTGCTTCGTAGATGCCCGATTCCACTTTTTCGGCGGCGATCAGGTGCGTTTTGGAGGCCGGAAAGGCGCTCGACGCGTAGTCCAAGAACAGGTCGGCATGGCCGTTGGCATCTCCGGGCTGTTGAATGTGTGCGAGGTCAAGGTCTGCCTGCAAATCGCTGATAAAGTTTCGCAGCCAGGTAAGCGCTTCGGGGTTGCGTTCGTCGTGGAGGTCCGTCGCGTAGAGCCAACGCATGCTGCGGTGGGGCCAAACGGCTTCTTTGGGAACGATGAGGATAGGCACCTTAATCGTGTGCATCACGGCCACGGCATTGCTGCCTAAAAGGAGTTCGGACCAACCGGAAGCGCCATGGCTGCCCATAACGACCATCGTGTCCGCATTATCCGCGGTCAAGTGGCGCAATGCACCCGTGACAGAATTCCATTCACAGTGGCCATCTACCGGGACCGATCCGTTTTGCAAGGGCTTCAGGAACTCCTGCAATTCTTTGGCCGTACTGTCTTTCAAGGCGTCCATCAACGAATTGGTCATCACCTCAGACGTGTAGGGCAGCTGGTAGGCGTGTACCACATGCACTTTGGCGTCAAGTACTTCCGCCAGGCGCAGGGCATAATCCAGGGCAAACCTCGATAGGTCAGAAAAGTCGGTGGGGCAGTAAATGGTCTTCATCGCATTTGGGGTTTTAGTTCTACGAAGGTGAGCCTTCGCCATGCGGTCGCCAATGACAATTGTCAGCTTTTAAAAAAGGGGCAAACAGGCCGAATGTGGACCCACAACCGTCCCTTCCCCCGCGGTCCAAAGTCCCCAGAGGCTCTGCCCAAGAATCCATAGGCCCACCGCGAGCAACAAACCCAGCTGGAGCCATTTGAAGCCTGGCCATGCCACAAAGCGCTTCCACAGGTACCGAAAGGTGATTAAGGGAACCAAGGTGGCCACGCCAAACCCGATGAGGTAGCTTTCGCTGGCGGCTTCAGAGTAGCCCGCGGCCGCAAGAATGGCCGCATACACCATTCCGCAGGGGAGTAGGCCGTTGAGGGCACCCAACCCCAATGCACGGAGGTACCACGGACCCTTTAGGCCCCACCGGCGTTTGGTCAGCGGCAGACCGAGCAGGCGTGCAGTCGGACAGCAGGAACGCTGCTCCCGCCACTGGGCGACGGTGCTGGACAGCAAAAAGGCGCCCGCCGCCACGCCGGCATAGAGAGGTACCTGTGCCCAATCGACCACCAGCCAAAAAAACGACCCCAACACGAGGTAGAGGCTGATTCGGCCGACGTGGTAGAGGCCCGTGAAGTAAGGGAGGGTGCGCAGGGGAATCCCCGATTGCGCTTGCCACGACAAGGGCCCGCACATAGTCATGCAATGGGGACTGGCCAATAAGCCCAACAAGGCACCGGTGAGGAAAGCGTCCGACATCAGTGCGGGCCAAAAAAAGACGTTTTTACCACGTCCGCTACTTCTCCATCGAGCAGAACATCCACCAC
>JALQUY010000040.1 GCA_023260615.1 Schleiferiaceae bacterium | reverse complement strand
GTAGCCATGGGGCATCACCTGGGCATTGGAGGCGTCGCCACGTTTAAAACGGCTAAGGTGGTGGACGTCCTGGCGGTTGTTGGGTTGGACCATGTGGTTTTGGAAACGGATAGTCCGTATTTGGCGCCTACCCCGTACCGGGGGCAGCGCAATGAATCGGCGTATGTGCGTCGAGTAGCCGAACACCTAGCCGACCACTTAGGCTTGACCTTTCAGGACGTAGATCGTACCACGAGCGACAATGCCCGTCGTATCTTCCGCTTGTAAAGCACAACCCACATGAAGGTCTTACTCATCTACACCGGAGGCACCATCGGCATGGTTCAAGGGCCGGAAGGCGATTTGCAGCCCTTTGACTTTGCGCAAGTATTGAGCCATGTGCCGGAGCTTGCACAGCTTCAGGCCACCGTCGAGACCTGGCAGCCTTGGGAGCCCATGGACAGCAGTGAGATGCAGCCGCATCATTGGGAACGCTTGGCGACGGGCATTTTTGAGCGTAGAGACAGGTATTCGGGTTTTGTGGTGCTGCATGGCACAGACACCATGGCCTATACCGCTTCGGCGCTGAGTTTTATGCTCCAAAATTTGGGTAAGCCCATCGTCTTCACGGGCAGCCAATTGCCCATTGGCGTACTGCGGTCCGATGCGCGCGAAAATTTAATCACCTCGTTGGAAGTGGTATTGCAAGAGGCAAATGGCGCTCCAGTGTTGCAGGAAGTCGCGATTTATTTTGAGTACCAATTGCTGCGGGCGAACCGAGCGTACAAGCGATCGTCCCAAGCCTTTAATGCCTTTGAAAGCCCCAATTATCCCGCATTAGGGGAGGCAGGTGTCAGCCTGCAGCTTCATGAGACCTCTCTGTGGAGGCCGACGGGCCCCGTTTGCTTCGCCCCTGCGACGGATACGCGTGTTGGGGTGCTTCGCTTTTTTCCGGGGATGGATGAGCGTTTGGCTCGGAGCATCTGTTTGGATGCAGGTCGTGATGTGATCATTTTACAGAGCTTTGGTAGCGGGAATGCGCCCAACTGGGACTGGCTTCCAACGCTCTTGGACGAAGGGCAGGAGCGCGGCATTTGCTTTATCAATGCGTCCCAATGTCCGATGGGAGGGGTGCGTCAGCCTGCCTATGCCGCATCCCGAACGCTTCGCCATGCGGGCGTTTTATCCGCAGGGGATATGACCTTGGAAGCGGTTATCACAAAGTCCATGTGGCTTCTCGGACAGGGCAAGCAGGGGGTGGCTTTTCGCGAAGGCTTTGCGACCAATGTGGCGGGCGAGCGCAGTTTATAGACCCAAGAGGGCTTGGGCGAGTTCCATTTGAATCGCTTGCTGTTTGTCTAAGGCATACCACTTGTGAAGTTCCTCGGAATAGGTATGTGCTAGGTCCGGATTCGCTTTAATGCGTGCCACGAGGTCCATGGCATACGCGGGTCGGGGTCCCCAGGTTTTGCCAACCGTCCAATCGGGCGTGAGCGCAAGGGTCATGGGAATGCTTCGTCCTCCGTTGGTGAGGTGGGCATCCATGAGTTCCAAGTTCTGATCGCGAAAGAGCACCCGAATTTCTAAGCGGCCATTGCTCGCTCTCTGCATCGCAGCTTGGACCGGTATGCTCTGAGCGCCGTCGCCACACCAATGTTCGTTTAAGATCAGCCATTTGCTGCCCTGTGGGGCATTCAAGCAAGCCACTTCCACCTCGGGATTCAGTTGGAAACGACTCAAGAGCCGCTTCACTCTTTGTTGATTGATCGGGAGGTAGCGGTCCATGCCCTCCAAATCTTTGGGCATCGCTTGCAGCAAGTCGTCCAAATAGGTCTCTACCGGTAAGGCCTTTTCCCAATACGCCTGATAGGCTAGGTCCAAATTCATAGCTACAAAGGTCTTGTACAGTCCTGTATAGTCAAACGTTTGCAGGGCAGGCCTTTTATGTATCTTTGCCGCCCACAACATCTTTGGAGAGGTGTCCGAGTGGTTGAAGGAGCACGCCTGGAAAGTGTGTATACGGGAAACTGTATCGGGGGTTCGAATCCCCCTCTCTCCGCTTAAAACATTGAAAACCAGCACATTAAGTGCTGGTTTTTTTTAAAGACGCCGTTTAAAGCGCGTTGAACATGCGCACCCCCCTTCCCATTCGAACAGGGCGCTTAGGGTGCGTTTTTTTATTCTGATTTGCCTTTGGCTTTTTTAGGAGCGCTACCCACCACATCCCATTCAAAGGGTGTTGAGCACGTACAGTTTTCACAATTGGAACACTTGGCGTTCTTATTGGCCTCCAAGCGCGCTTTGGCCGAAGAATACAGGACGGCTTTTTTATCAAACCAACCCGAAGTCTTCATGAGCACCTCACGTGGACTGTAGACTCCGTGGGCGCTGTGGGGCCGGTCCATGTAGGCGTTGATCACTTCGGAGACGACTTTGATTAGATGCCCCTTGTCTTGCGCATTGACCACCCTTTTGTATTCATTTTTCAACGTGTGAAAAACACGCTCAATCATAGAATTGGAGGGTATCCCGTTTTTCTGTGCGACTAAATGGGTCACCTTGAATTTGATTTCTGGTAAATCCGTGTCTAGGATGTTGCGGTTTTCACTCCCACCGTCTGTCATGTACTTCACTTTTTCTGGGCAGGACCGCATAAACGCATCGTATAGTACTTCTGCCGAAATGGATTTGCGAACGCGGTCTTCAATGCGCCAAGCCAAGACTGCCCGCGAGTAATTATCCATCACACAGTACAAGCAGTGTTTTTTTCCATCGGCGGTGAAGATGATAGAAATATCCGCCGCATACTTGGCAGTGTCTACCTCACGCAATCCTCAAGTAGTGCGATTTCAAAATCTCCATGTCCTTGCTGATTTTAGAGTTCCTGCTGGGCTCGAACCAGCGACCCTCTGATTAACAGTCAGATTCATAGTTTTCAAAAAAATATAGTAAAGCTTTACTCTTTCTAAGTTATTGATTTCTACAACACCTACCGGCACTTCATGGAATCTCCCGGGATTCCAAAAGGGTGTTCGGAATTTACTGAACACCTATTGGGAAGGTAAAGGGCTAATTTGCTGGTGGATTTTGAAATACCTTAACGGATGACAATCCATAATTTACACGTACTATGACCAAATGGATGCGTGCATTTGCACTAGGTTTCTACATACTTGCTCCGATTATGAGCGGCCAAGACAGTCCACATATTGTTAATGGTCAAGCTCAGGTAGTATCGGGCTTTGCAAATCCGGATTCCTGGATTCGGGAGGACCTTTGGGTGGAAACCGAGTTCGATTCGGATGGAGATGGGCTTTTGGACCGTATGTACGTCGCAGTTACCCGCCCGGTGCAAACGAATTTTGGCCTGAAACTTCCAGTTATCTATGAAAGTAGCCCGTATTATGCAGGAACGGCAGGAAACGATCGGGATCTTTTTTGGAACGTGAAGCATGAATTGGGGGAAGTGCCAGAACCGCCAAGACATACCGAAGTGGTGCGAAAAGGGGAACGCCCGATTCTTTCGAATTCACAAATCAACACGTGGGTTCCACGAGGATTTGTAGTGGTGCACTCCAGCTCGCCTGGAACGGGGTTTTCGGACGGTTCACCGACGGTGGGAGGAGATAATGAATCCCTAGCGCCCAAGGCAGTTATTGAGTGGCTTACAGGCAAAGAAAACGGGTACTCCACGCGCACGGGAGACGAAAAAGTCTATGCCTTTTGGTCCACGGGAAAGGTCGGTATGACAGGAACGTCGTACAATGGCACCTTGCCCCTAGCTGCGGCTACAACGGGCGTGGAAGGCCTGAAGGCCATCATTCCTGTTGCGCCGAATACCTCGTATTACCACTACTACCGATCGAATGGATTAGTGCGCAGTCCTGGCGGGTATCTAGGCGAGGACATAGATGTGCTCTATGAGTTCATCCATAGCGGAGAGGAATCCAAACGCGATTTTGGGAATAGAACCGTTCGGGACGAAGTCATGCGGGCGAATATGGACCGAGCTACAGGGGATTACAATGACTTTTGGGCCGGTCGTGATTATCTCCATGACCTTGCGCCAATGCGCGCTGCACTCCTGATGTCCCATGGTTTCAATGATTGGAATGTGATGCCTGAGCACAGCAACCGCATCTACCAGGCGGCCAAGGATATGGGCTTGCCTGTTCAAATCTACTACCACCAAGGTGGCCACGGTGGACCCCCTCCCTTGGAGATGATGAATAAGTGGTTTACCCATTTTTTGTACGATGTTGAAAACGGTGTCGAGGAAGAACCCAAAGCCTGGATTGTGCGGGAAGGGGATCTGCGCTCCCAGCCCACTCCGTATGCGGATTTCCCCAACCCTGCCGCGGAACCCGTCGCCTTGCACCTTCGAAAAGGCGGCAGTGCCGTGGGGCGTTTGAGTTTGAAAAAGCCACGCGCTGGACGGGAACGTTTGGTGGATGACGTGGCGTTTGCTGGGGCTGATTTAGCCAGGGCATCCGCATCCAACCAGAGGCTGCTTTATGTTACACCTGTGCTGAAAGAGGCCGTTCACCTTTCTGGTCTGGCAACGGTGCGCATTCGCTTGGCTTCGTCCAAACCCGCGGCAAACCTTTCCGTTTGGTTAGTGTCCTTGCCCTGGGATTCCTCAGATCGAACGCCCATATACCACAACATCATTACCCGTGGATGGGCCGATCCTCAAAACCATGCGAGCGTGCGCAGCAGTGAGCCGCTTGTGCCAGGCACCTATTATTCCTTGAGCTTTGATCTGCAACCGGACGACCAGGTCATTCCTGCGGGGCAACAAATTGGACTCATGATTTTTTCAAGTGATCAAGAGTTTACGCTGCACCCAGAAGCCGGTACCGAATTGACTATAGACTTAAAGAACACGGAACTTCTACTGCCCATTGTAGGGGGTAAAAAGGCGTTCAAGTCTGCGTGGTAAGGCCTGCCTTCAAGGAGTAGTTATCCCGTCGTAGACGACCACCTTTTTCCATAAGTGCTGGTAATTTTCAATAAAGGCCAAATGGATGGGGTGCGACTGGTAGGCATCCTGGGCTTCTACCGATTCGCATTCGGGTGGGTTTAAAGGCAAAAAATACGCAAATCGGCTGTGGAATACCTTTGCCGAATGAAAGAAAAGTGGATGAGCCGGCTGGCCGCGGGAATCAGCATCGTCGCGGGAATGTCTTTATTTGGCTGGAGCGTCAAGCAAGTGAGTACAGGCCAATCGACCTGGCCCGAAGGTCTACAAGCGCCCCTTCGCGCCTTTGTGGGCTTTTTGGACGTTTTTGAAGCGGCGAGGGAAGAAGTGTCAGCCCTTCCCGAAACCTTTGTGAAGACCCCCGAAGATTTTCAACCGGTGAATACGCTAGACGAGGATGTGGTCGTGCTGACCAGCTTCCACAATGCCGAGGATACGCGCACTGTAGCCCTTCTCAATCTGCGCACTGGAGAAACGCTGAAAACCTGGACCATTGCGCAATTGGCCGTGCCTCAAGACCGAATTGTGCACAGCATCATGCTGCCGGACAGTTCATTGATTTATGGGCTGGATTGGTATTCGGGCTTGATTCGGATCGATAAAAACAGCCAGCGAATTTGGCACCAAGACAGCATCATCCACCACCATGGAAAAAATTTGGCGGCAGACAGCACCCTTTGGGCCTGCAGCTATGAGAAGGAAGCCGGGAAGCCGTTGTACTATAGGCCCGTATTCAAAACTGGAATGGGCCGCTTTCCCTACCTAGACAACCATATCACGCAAATTCATGCCTACACAGGGGAGGTTTTGTTCCACAAAAGTTTGACCGAAATCCTCATGGAAAACGGACTCACGCATGTGCTGGTCAAAAGCGAAACCCCCGGCGACCCCATTCACGTCAACGATATTGAACCGGTCCTACACGACGGTCCCTATTTCAAGCGGGGCGATTTGTTTATCAGTGCCCGAAATGGCTCCTGGATCATGCACTATCGACCCGCCACCGGCAAAGTAATTCGCATGCTCGAGGGCCCTTTTTACAGCCAGCACGACGTGGACATTGAATCCGACAGTACGCTGACGGTCTTCAACAACAACTGCCTCCAGAATGAGCGTCCCACCCCGTCCAAATGGCCCATGAGCGAGCAAGCGTTTGACGTCGGAACCTTTAGCTCCCAAGCCGTGCGTATCTACTTAAATCGACCCGGCTTTGACGTGCTCGATCGATCCGTTTGGGAGGCCCATGAGATTTTCAGCTTTACCGAAGGCATCGTGGACCACCTCCCTGGGGGTGGGTACTTTGTGGAAGAGCAAAACAGCAGCGTGCTCTGGGTGATTAAAGACGGCCAAGTGCGGTACAAAAATGTACTTCCATCCCATCACCCGGGTTACCACCATTTAGCCAACTGGGCGCGGGTGATGCCTTAAGCGTTTTGGAGCTGCTTGTGCGAGCCGTCGCAGTTGGGCATGCGTTTAGACAAGCCGCAGATACAGTCGTTCATGCCCTTGCCCTTTAGAATGCGGGGGCGGTATTTGGCAATGCGATCAGCGCGTGTGGCCGACTGTTTTGCGCCAGCAATGAAGAGGATGTAGGCCCGTTGCCGTCCAGGGGTCAGCGCGCCCCAAGCCTCCGCCAGCGCGGCATCGGTTTTAAAAGCCTCCGTGAGTTCTTCCGGCACCTCATAGTCGTCCACCGTCTTCATCTCCACTTTCAGGCCTGCACGTTCGGCATCCATGGCGTCCTGAATGTACTGCTGGAGCATCTTCCGGTCCTTCTGGATAGACGCTAGCGAGGTGTATTTGATCCAGCGCCCTGCCTGGGTGTTTTCGCCCGGCTTGGTCAACACTCCCTCAGGATCAGGCAGCAAAGCCCCATTGAAAAAACTGATGGCACAGTGGTTTTTAAACGCACCTAGACCGACCAAATTGGTGCCGCGGTACACATACACGGGCGTAGACCATTTGGTTGTCTCTTCCAGCTCCGTATCGCGAAGGATATCTACGAGGGCCGAAAGTTCTTCCTGCCAGAGGTCTTGGTCTTGGAGGTAGTCGTCTACGTGGGGATAGGTTTTGCGCATGGGGATCTTATGAGTGAGAAAGATAATCCATCAAGGCAAGGCGCAAGGATTCGATGCGCTTTTTTTTATGCGATTTGGCCGGATAGACGAGCACAATTTGACGCTCCGCATGGGGACTTGCGATCGAGGACGTTTGCATGGACTTTTGGTTCGGGGCCAAATAGTTCCGCGCCATGTCCGGCACAATGGTAAGGCCCCCTTGAACATCCACCAAGCGCATCAGGGTATCCAAACTTCCCGATTGGTACTGCAATCCTGAGGCCTGCCCACTTTTTTGGGGATCACAGAGGCCAAGTGCTTGATCCCGAAGGCAGTGACCTTCCGCCAATAGGTAGGTGGGCCATGCTTGAAGGACCTCTGCAGGCACGGACCCTTCAAACTGCTTAGGCGGATGGTAAACCCACAAGGCCTCATTCCACAAGGGAAGTACTTTCAAGTGGGTTAATCGGTGTGCTACGGGCAGTGCCATCAATCCCACGTCCAGGCGTTCCTGAAGCAAGGCCTCGAGGAGTTGCTCGGTGGGAAGTTCGGACACGTGAAGTTGAACCTCCGGAAACTGGGCGTGAAAAGCGGGGAGCACGGTAGGCAAACAATACGGGGCAATCGTTGGTATAGCCGCCAGGCGAAGCGGCCCTGAAACGGTCGATTGGGCGTCCTGCAGCCAGTCTTCCAAATCCTCAAAGCGACGCAAAATGGGTTGCGCCAAGGGTAGAAACTGTTCGCCAAATGGGGTTAGCTTCAACGGTCTACTGCTGCGCTGGACCAAAGCCCCTCCGCAGAGCTCCTCCAAACGCTGGATTTGCATACTCAGAGCCGGCTGAGAAATGTTTAAGTGGTCTGCTGCGCGCCCAAAACTCCCCTGTTGGATCAGCACTTCCAAGGAATGGAGCTGAATCCGCGATATGGATGATAACATAAGGCAAACTTATGTAATCATAATAATATTTGAATTTTCTTATAGAGGAAAGCCGGTATTTTTACGCTTGGAAAACCTACACGCCCTAGATGCGTTTCTCATAGTCAACCCTCTAAACCGATACCCATGTCCCACGACGCTCATTCCGGCAAAACCTCGTACAACGTGAACAGTTCCGAGGCGAAATGCCCATTTTCAGGCCATAATGCCCCCAAGGCTGCGGGCCGCGGCACGCGCAACCAAGATTGGTGGCCTAACCAACTGAATCTGAATATTCTTCGTCTGCACTCTTCCTTGAGCAATCCCATGGAAGCGGATTTTGACTACACGGCAGCCTTTGAGTCCCTCGACTACGAAGCCTTGAAGAAGGATTTGGTCGACCTCATGAAGACGTCACAGGATTGGTGGCCCGCCGATTTTGGCCACTACGGCCCCTTCTTTATCCGAATGGCCTGGCACTCAGCGGGAACCTACCGCACCGGCGACGGCCGCGGCGGCGCAGGCGCAGGTACGCAGCGCTTTGCACCATTGAACAGCTGGCCCGACAACGGCAACCTGGACAAGGCTCGCTTGCTCTTGTGGCCCCTGAAGCAGAAGTACGGCCGCAAGATTTCATGGGCGGATTTGATGATTTTAGCCGGTAACGTCGCCCTGGAAGACATGGGCTTCAAAACCTTTGGATTTGGGGGCGGTCGCGCAGACGTCTGGGAACCCGAAGAGGACATCTACTGGGGCTCTGAGGGCGAATGGCTCGCAGACAAGCGCTACAGCGGTGAGCGCGACTTAGAAAATCCTTTGGCCGCCGTCCAAATGGGTCTCATCTACGTCAACCCCGAAGGACCCAACGGCAACCCAGACCCCTTGGCAGCCGCCAAAGACATCCGCGAAACCTTTGCGCGCATGGCGATGAACGACGAAGAGACCGTAGCCTTGATTGCAGGAGGCCACACCTTCGGCAAAACGCACGGTGCCGGTGACCCCGAGAAATACGTCGGCCCCGAACCCGCCGGCGCCCCCATCGAGGAGCAGTCCATGGGCTGGAAGAACACCATGGGCAAAGGCCATTCCGAGGATACGATCACCTCTGGCTTGGAAGGGATTTGGACCACCACCCCCACCAAGTGGAGCAACAACTACTTTGAAAATCTGTTTGGTTACGAGTGGGAACTCTTCAAGAGCCCTGCAGGCGCCCACCAATGGAAGCCCAAAGGCGACGCAGGTGCTGGAACGGTGCCCGATGCACACATTGCCGGCAAAACCCACCAGCCCACCATGCTGACAACGGACTTGTCGTTGCGCTTTGATCCCGCCTACGCCAAAATTTCACGTCGTTTCTACGAGAATCCCGACGAATTTGCCGATGCCTTTGCACGCGCTTGGTTCAAATTGACCCACCGCGATATGGGTCCCCGCAGCCTCTACAAAGGGCCTGAAGTTCCCGCCGAAGAGCTCATCTGGCAGGATCCCATTCCCGCACTCACCCATGCCTTGGTGGATGCAGCCGATGTGAAAGCTTTGAAAGGCCAAATCCTAGCCAGCGGCCTAAGCATCTCCCAATTGGTAGGCGCCGCTTGGGCTTCCGCGTCCACCTTCCGCGGCTCCGACAAACGCGGCGGCGCTAACGGCGGCCGCGTGCGCTTGGCGCCCCAGCGCTATTGGGAAGCCAACAACCCCGCAGATCTGGGCAAAGTCCTCGACACCTTGGAGGGCATACAAGCCTCATTCAACGCCTCCGCTACTGGCGGAAAGGCCATCTCCATGGCCGATCTCATCGTCTTGGCCGGTTGCGCTGCCGTGGAAGCAGCGGCTGCCAAAGCGGGCCACAGCGTAGAGGTTCCCTTTACCCCTGGCCGAACGGACGCCAGCGAAGCCCAAACTGACGTAGAGTCCTTCGCCTGGTTGGAGCCTCAAGCAGACGGTTTCCGCAACTACACCAAGCGTGCGTACTCCATCTCCGCTGAGGAAATGCTGGTGGATAAGGCTCAGTTGCTCACTTTGACGGCCCCCGAAATGACCGTTTTGGTCGGCGGCCTTCGTGTGCTCAATGCCAACACCGGCGGTTCTAAGCACGGTGTCTTCACGGCACAGCCCGAATCACTCACCAACGACTTCTTCGTCAACCTCCTGGACCTCGGCACTACGTGGGCCGCCACCAACGAGCACAGCACGGCCTTCGAAGGGCGTGACCGCAAGACCGGCGAAGTCAAATGGACGGGTACCCGCGTGGATCTCATCTTCGGTTCCAACTCGGAACTCCGCGCCATCGCCGAAATCTATGCCTGCGCCGACGGCCAAACGAAATTCCTCCAGGACTTCGTCGCCGCTTGGAACAAGGTCATGAATTTGGATCGATTTGATTTGAAGTGAGGGGCTCGGGCTTCGCCCTTCGGGGTAGAAGGGTAGAAGGGTTAAAGGGTTTAAGGGTTAAAGGGTAGAAGGGTTTAAGGGCTCTTTCGCCGGAAATTACACAACGAACTCTCATCCTCCTAAAGTGAATGCAAAGGCCCAGCGCGGAAGCGCCGGGCCTTTTTTTATAATGGGACCGCCGGTGGTGTTGATTCACACCAACAAACAAACGAACAGCGCGAAGCGCCACTCTTTAACCCTTCTACCCTTAAACCCTTAAACCCTTTAACTCTTTCTCCCCACGAGATACCCCAAATACGCCATCGGCAAGTACGCGAGGCCAAGGTCGGTGATGTTGAACCACATGGGGGAGGGGAGCATTCGGACCATACTGATGCCGCCTGCGAGAAAGAGGAAGCCGAGGAGCATGGCGCGGGAGAATGGCCGTTCGGTTGCAAAACGGCTGACGAGGACCGCGCTGAGGAAAGTTCCGAGCGCATGGGCCAAAAAGGGCATCAAAAAATGCTTGGGCTCCATCAAATGCATGGCGGCCTGCAATCCAGCTTCGGTCGTCAAATCCGCACCTGCCGGGGGTGCTACAAAATAGGAACTGTAGGTAATCAACAGCCCGTTGAGCAGCATGCCTGCGATGGCAGCGCCTAGAGTGATGGCAATGTTTTTCATGGGTAGTACGTGTGCTTAGGGCGAAGGTAGGCGAGAATCGATCAACCGCTGCGCGCAAGGCTTCGCATATGGATGTAGCACACGTTCAGTAGAGTGGCACTGGCTTTGAGTACGCACGATGCGAGCTCCCTAGCCCTCTAGCCATTGGCCCCAAGCGCCAAGGTGGACTCACTCTAAATAGGGCTGCCGCCTTGCATACCTGCGTCTTGGTTCCCACATTTGGGCATGCCCGACACTACCCTCTATCGGGCGCTCTTTGGCGCCACCGTTTCGCTTCACTATCTGTTCCCGCTGATTACGATAGGAGGGAGCTTTGTGGGGCTGCTTTGGGTGCTCTTCAGGAAGCACTTGAACCTGGACCATTTTGGCAGACATATACAGCTGATGGGGTCGGCAGTTTTGATGGGCATAGGGTCCGGCTATGCCTTGGAGTTCCAATTGCTCAAAGTGTGGGAGGGCTATTCCGAGGTGCTCCACCAGGTTTACGGGAATGCGATTGCGAATGAAGGTTTGCTTTCGGCGGGCTGTTTGACCCTTTCGTGGGGCATCCTCTGCTGGGGGCACAAGAGGGAGCAATACGCTTTGCTGGTAGTTGGATCTAGTATGCTGTTTGTTAGCACATTAATCTCTTCTTTTTACATCGTTAGTTTAAATTCATGGATGCAGCATCCAGACGGTGTTTTGCTGATGTCCAACCCGTTTGGAGCCGAACTCATTGTGGATGATCCGAACGCCATTTTCTGGAATCCCACCTACCTGCCGCGTTTGCAGCATGTCCTTCTCGGGGCAGGGTTGGTCGGTGCTGGCTATGGGCTGTGGATTTTGGGCCGAATACCCAGCATGGCCCGCGCGTTCGGCGCCGTACTTGGCATTCTGACCCTTGTGCAGTGGGCATCCGGGCACGATTCGGCACAGCAAGCGGCGCTGTACCAACCGGAAAAGTTTGCCGCTTTTGAAGGCCATTTTGAGCCCTATGGACCGGCGGATTTGGTTTTGGTGGGCCAGCCGGACGAAGAGACGCACCAAACCAAGGGCATCAAACTTCCCGGATTTGCGTCCTGGCTACTCTACGGAAAGACCGATCAGGACGTCATTGGTCTGGATGCCTACAATGCCCGAATGCAGCCTGATTGGGTCCAAGGCGCCTTCCAGAGCTACCATTTGATGGTGACCGTGGGTGGGTTGCTGCTACTTTTTGCGGCTGGTTTGATGATTGGCCCAGTTTCGTGGCTCAAAAGCCTAAGCGTTTGGGTGCTCCCGCTGGCGCTTTTTGGGAATCTCGTCGGGTGGATGGCTGCGGAAGTGGGCCGTCAACCATGGGCTATTCGGGGAATTTTAACGACTGAAGATGCCCTAGGGGATCCAAGTAAACCCCTCTGGCTTTTAGCCGTTTCGCTGCTCCTACTGACCGGATGCTTGGGACTTGCGGTAGGATTTGGGCGGAGCCTGGTAGCAACGAGGAAGGCCATCGCGTAAATTGCCTCTTTCAAAATCACCCTATGAAGAACTATCCTATCCTTTTGGCTGCTGCGCTTGGTGCGGCGGTGGCCTGTTCTGCCCCGGTTGAAGAAGCAGCTGAGGCTCCCGCGGAGTTGGGCTATCAAGTGTTTACCATTCGGGAAAATCTAAGCGATTCTACCGCCATCTATGCGGCTTTGGCCCAAACGGGCGAGATGGGCTTGACCTTGGCCGAAAGCTTTGGCTGGAATCCCATGGACAACAAGTTTTTGGGCATTTCGGGCGCCAGCTGGAAAAGCATGCTTCACGAC
>JALQUY010000003.1:7765-34670 GCA_023260615.1 Schleiferiaceae bacterium | reverse complement strand
ATTGTCCAATTCGGTAGGGAAGGGGCCGCTTCCCACACGCGTGCAGTAGGCCTTGAAAATACCGATGACTTCACCAATGCGGTTTGGGGCGAGTCCTAGGCCCGTGCACGCACCTGCGGCGGTAGTGGTGGATGACGTAACAAATGGGTAGGTCCCAAAGTCCACGTCCAGAAGCGTGCCTTGCGCACCTTCAGCCAAGATTTTCTTGCCAGACTTGTAGGTCTCTTGAATTAAGACATCCGTATCCGCAAGGTTCATGCTGCGCAAGCGCTCGACGGCTTGCATCCAATGTGCTTCAGCCTCTGCGAGGTCAAAGGGCGCCTCAAAGTCCCCCAAGAGTTCCAAGTGCTTCTGCTTCAAAGCTTCGTAGCGTGCCAAGAAGTCCGGCAATTCAATGTCACCAATACGAAGACCGTTGCGGCCCGTTTTGTCCATGTAGGTCGGTCCGATGCCTTTGAGGGTGGAGCCAATCTTGTTCTTTCCTTTGGCGGCCTCAGAAGCGGCATCCAGCAGACGGTGCGTAGGAAGAATCAAGTGGGCTTTGCGCGAGATGACCAAGCGCTCGAGGCATTTGGGTTCCATATCCAGCAACTTGTCAATTTCCTTGCAGAAGATGACGGGATCCATGACCACGCCGTTGCCAATAATGTTCAACGCATTCTCGTGGAATATGCCCGAGGGAATGGTGTGCAGTACGTGCTTGATTCCGTTAAACTCCAGGGTGTGTCCTGCATTGGGGCCGCCTTGGAAGCGTGCCACCACGTCATATTGACGTGTCAATACGTCCACAATTTTCCCTTTTCCTTCGTCCCCCCATTGGAGGCCGAGCAGGATGTCTGCTCCTTGGCTCATGCTTTTTTTGATTTTGCGTAGATGTAGAGTTGGTGTCCCGTCACTTCCACACCGAATACCTCTTCGATGCTCTGCTTGATTTGCTGAATGCGGGGGTCACAGAATTCTTTGACTTCGCCACTGTCCACCAAAATGACGTGGTCGTGCTGCTTGTTGAAGTAGGATTTCTCGTACTGGGCTTGGTTCTGGCCAAACTGGTGCTTGCGGACCAAACCGCATTGCAAAAGCAAGTCCATCGTATTGTACAAGGTGGCGCGAGAGACCCGGTAGTTCTTCACTTTCATGGACCCGTACAAGGTCTCGATGTCGAAGTGGTCTTCGTGGGAGTAGATTTCGTGGAGTATGGCGTAGCGCTCGGGTGTCTTGCGCTGCCCGTTCTGCTCAAGGAAATCCGTAAATACCTGTTTGACTTGGTCAAACGAAGAAGCTCCCATAGTGGCTTATTAAGGCGCAAAGTTACAATTTTACGAGCGTACCTTCGTGGAGGTATCATGCGAAAACAGCTTCTTTTATTCACCCTCCTTTTTGGATGGGCGCTCAGCGTTTCGGCCCAAAATCGCGCTGCCATTTCCGCCTATCAAAAAGGCATTCGCGAATACCTGCAGCCAGGCGGTAACGTGGACAAAGCGGAGAAGCATTTTTTGCGCGCCGTGAAACTGGATCCCGTCTATCCAGCCGCATGGCTTGCTCTAGGGGAACTCTACGAAGAGCGCGGGGATTCCGCACGCTGTTTCGCGTCCTTTGACCAAGCAGGACTGACAGGTGCGGCCCGCGCAGGTTATTTCAATCTAGGACGAGCCGCCTTAGGCTTTGGGGGCTACCGCACGTCGTTGCGCGCATGGGAACTGTATCTGAAGCTGGAACGCCTCCCAGACGCTCAAGTGGCGGATGCCAAGCGCATGCAAGCCAACGCCGCCTATGGGCTTCAAGCCCGGCAAAACCCCGCTCCCGGTATTCTGCCTAAGAGCATTAAGAATGCACAGACGGGCCTCCTGTACCCCGAGTCCTACTTTTTCCCAAGCATTTCAGGCGATCAAAGCACCCTCTATTTCACGGGCCGCAACTACCATCAAATGCCCCGGGACGAAAACATTTTCGCCACCTTCGCCTCGGATACTTTGGGCTGGTCCCAGCCGCACAAAGTGGAAGGCTGGATCAACACCTTGCTGAACGAGGGCGCCGTTTCCGTGCAAGGGGATGAGCGTCGAATGGTCTTTGCCGGCTGCGAACGGGAAGACGGCTACGGCTCCTGCGACATTTACCTATCCGAACTCACACCCTTCGGCTGGACCCAAGGCAAAAACATGGGCGCCGCGATCAATACCCCACAGTGGGAGACGCAGCCCTGCCTATCCGCCGATGGCCAATACCTCTTTTTTGTTCGAGATTCCAAAAAAATGGGCAGCCACTCCAATATTTGGATGAGCCGCTGGGATGGAGCATCCTGGAGCAAGGCGGAGATGCTGCCCGCCACGATTAACGGCACGGGAAACGAGTTCAGTCCTTTCCTGCATGCGGATGGCAAGACGCTCTACTTCGGTTCGACGAGCCATGTGGGCATGGGGGGCATGGACCTTTTCAAATCGGAATGGCAAGCGGATGGCAGCTGGTCAACACCCGAGAATTTGGGCTACCCCATTAACGACCACTTGGACAATTTTGGCCTGGTTGTGGCCCCTGATGGCCGCAGTGGCTTTCTCTCGGGGGGGCTCTTGGGGGAGTCGGTTTGGGACGACGAGGTGCAGACCTATGGCTCAGATATCGCCCCAAATTCGAACCATCTACCCGTCATTTTTGAGTTTGAACTGCCCGAATCTGCAGCCGCCACGCCCATCGTTTGGCTGGAAGTCTACGCGGTAGACCTGGCGACCCGAAAGCCCCTTTCCGCCGCCAAGTGGTCCATTTCCCGCCAAGGATTGGAGCAGGAGGTGACGCATTCGGGCGATGTGTTTGAAACTAGCTTGCCCCTCAACACGGAGATGGCTTTCAGTGTCCAAGCCCCGGGATACAACTTTGAAAGCTACCGCCTGCTCACCGAGGAGCGCGCGGGGAACGTACAAACGGATACGGTCTACCTACGAAAAACCCAGGTGGGCGACGCCTTCCGCTTGAACAACCTGCTCTTCGCCTTTGACGAAGCGGTCTTGCTCCCTGCTTCCATGGTGGAAATTCACCGGGTGGCTAGGTGGCTACAGGAAAATCCCGCCTTGCGCATTCAAGTAGAGGGTCATACCGACAACCAAGGTTCTGCGGCCTACAATCAAACGCTCAGCGAGAAGCGCAGTGCAGCGGTGGTCGAGGCCTTAGTCGCTCAAGGCGTGGCGCGCGAGCGCATGCAGGGCAAAGGATTTGGGGCTAGCCGACCGGTTGCTTCCAATGAAACAGCTGAAGGCCAGGCCCTGAACCGCCGAACGGAAATCAAGATTCTTTCAACCAGCGGGCATTGAGCCATTCCGCCAATCGCGCTTCCGTGGGGTTGTCTCCCGGTTGGTAGAAATCCGCGTTTGACAGGCCTTCCGGCAAATAGGCTTGAGGCACAAAGCTTCCCGGAAAGTCATGGGGATACTGATAGGCCGCACCGAATCCCAGCTCCTTCATCGCTTTCGTAGGCGCATTGCGCAAGTGGACGGGAACGGGGAGGTCCCCCGTCTGTTCCACGGCCTGCAGGGCCTTGTCAATGGCCAAATAGGCACGGTTGGACTTGGGACTGCTGGCCAAGTAGATGGCACATTCACTCAGAGGAATGCGGCCCTCGGGCATGCCGAGGCGCTCCACCGCTTGAAAACAAGCCGTAGCTAAGGTGAGTGCCTGTGGGTTGGCGAGACCAATGTCTTCGGCAGCAGCGATGACCAAACGGCGTGCGATGAAGGTAGGAGCTTCTCCGCCGGCTATCATTCGAGCGAGCCAATACACCGCTGCTTGGGGATCGCTGCCCCGGATGGATTTAATCAGGGCCGAAGCAATGTCATAGTGTTGATCGCCAGCCCGGTCGTAGCGCGGAGCCATTTTGGGGGCGTGCTCCGTGACAAAGGCAGCGTCAACGTTCGGATTAGACAGGTTCTTCGCCACCAAGCAAAGGCTCTCCAAGGTGTTCAAAAACCGCCGACCATCGCCTCCCGTGAAGGCGTAAATCGCGTGAAAATCGATCTCAGAAACACCGGTGCTCTTTAGGAAGTCATCTGTTTCTAAAGCCTTGACCCCAAGGGGTATTAAATCGTCCTCTTCAAGCGATTGTAGAACAAACAACTGGCACCTTGATAGCAAGGCGGCGTTTACCTCAAAGCTGGGGTTTTCCGTCGTTGCGCCAATCAAGGTGATGGTTCCTTTTTCCACGGCGGCCAACAGGGCATCTTGCTGCGATTTGGAGAAGCGGTGGATCTCGTCGATGAAGAGCACGCGGCCTTCCGGGTGGAACATGCGTTCTTTTTCGGCCCGTTGAATCTCGTCCCGAACATCCTTAACGCCACTGGAAATCGCACTCATGGCCGTAAATGGGCGGTCTACATGCGACGCCAGCAGCTGCGCCAAAGTGGTCTTTCCTACGCCTGGAGGCCCCCAAAACAGCAAAGAGGGCAGGCGCTTTTGATCTAAAGCGGGCTGTAGCGCTCCCTTCGGACCTACGATGTGACGCTGGCCCACGTAGCCTTCAAGGCTTTTGGGGCGCATGCGTTCGGCAAGGGGGGCGCTGCTCATAGGTCGGAAGGTAGGGGTCTTTGGCGTCCATCGCCAAGTGATTTTTGAAGCCATCCAGATTCGCCCAGTCCAAAGAGGGCAAAATCGTACTTGACGGGATCCTCGGCATCCATAGCGCGCAAGGCGGCATCTAGCTCCATGACGGTTTTTCTATCGTTGGCTTTGCGCTGGACCAAACCCAGGTCGCGCGCCACATTTCCGGTGTGCACATCCAAGGGGCAGGAGAGGAGGCGCGGGGACAAGCTGGTCCAAAGCCCAAAATCGACGCCCCGCGCCGCTGGCCGGACCATCCAACGCAAATAGAGGTGGAGGCGTTTCGCGGCAGACCCTTGGGCGGGGGAGGCCAGGTGTTTGGCAGAACGGGTGTGTATCCAATCGCCTGCAAAAGCGTAGCGGAAACGGTCAATGGCGGGCCCTAAATCGACTTCGCCGGGCCGATGGGCAAAGGCGGTTTCTAGGGTGGAATGCGTTCGGTACCAGGACTGCAGGGCCTTCATAAAGCGCCAGCCGTCTTCGGGAAGGAAGGTTCGGTGCGCCCAGGTCATGCCCTGTAAATCGTCCTCGCTAGCGTCGACGAGGAAAGCGACGGGCGATTCCCCCAGATCGGCGAACATGGCGTCGGCCGATTGCAAGATGCTGCTTCGGCGTCCCCAAGCGATGAGGGCGGTCATGAGTCCCACTGCTTCGATGTCTTCGCGTCGGGCGTAGCGGTGGGGCATACAAATAGGGTCAGCCGGAATGAAATCGGGCTGCTCGTAACGCAGGGCCCATTCATCCAACCATTCCTTGAGCTCGTGGCTGGGAATCAATCCCGCCATGCGCCATCACTGAGGTGGAGGGTGCGATCCGCATTTTGGGCCCACGCTTCTGAGTGCGTGACGACCACGATGGCGAGGTCTGCTTCGTTTCGGGCTTGTTGGAGGAGCTGAAAGAGCTCTTCGGCGCGCTGGCTATCCAAGTTTCCCGAGGGCTCATCGGCAAGCAGCAGCTTGGGCTGGTGCACCAAGGCGCGGGCTACAGCGACGCGTTGCTGTTCGCCGCCACTGAGGGCTCCAGGGAGGTGGCCCAGGCGGTCCGCAATACCAAAGGCTTTCGCCCATTTGTGGGCCTGGGCTTCCACGTCACTTTGACCGCCGACCCAGCCCGGCATGCATATATTTTCGAGCGCGGTGAATTCGGGCAAGAGGTGGTGAAATTGAAATACGAATCCCAATTCCCTGTTGCGAAAGCGGTCGATGTCTTTGGACTTGGTAGGGTAGGGCTGCCCATTAAAGCTCAATTGACCTGAGTCGGCCGAATCCAAGCCTCCCAGTATGTGTAAGAGGGTAGATTTTCCAGAACCAGAGGGACCCGTAATGGCGAGGAATTCGCCGGCTGGAACCTCCAAGGAAACTTCCTTGAGGACCTGTAAGTCCCCGTAAGACTTAGAGATAGATTCGGCACGTAAGAGGATGGACATATCCCTCAAAAGTAACGCGGAATTCCAGCATTCGGGAAGTACCTTTGTGCGGCAATCACGAAAGCACATTCTCCATGAACCTCCACGAATACCAAGGAAAAGAAATTCTCGCCCAGTACGGCGTACGTGTTCAACGCGGTAAAGTCGCTAGCACGCCGGAAGAGGCCGTTGCAGCAGCAAAAGCAATGACTGAAGAAACCGGCACGCAGTGGTATGTTGTTAAAGCCCAAGTACATGCAGGTGGTCGTGGAAAAGGAGGCGGTGTAAAATTGGCCAAGAATCTCGACGAGGTTACAGCACGCGCTACCGATATTTTAGGAATGCAATTGGTGACTCCTCAGACGTCCAAAGAGGGTAAGACGGTTCACCAAGTCTTGATTGCCGAAGACGTTTACTACCCTGGCGAAAGCGAGACGGAAGAATACTACATGAGCATTCTCCTCGATCGTGCTGCGGGTCAAAACATGATCATGTACAGCCCTGAAGGCGGCATGGACATTGAAGCCGTGGCGGAACACAGCCCGGAGAAAATTTTTGTTGAGCATATCGACCCTGCCTTGGGTCTGCAGGATTTCCAAGCCCGCCGCATTGCGTTTAACCTCGGCCTTTCGGGTGCTGCCTTCAAGGAGATGGTGGCCTTCGTAAAAAGCTTGATGGCCGCCTACCAAGGCATTGACGCTAGCCTGTTTGAAATCAACCCCGTCCTCAAGACGAGCGACAACAAGATTTTAGCCGTAGACGCGAAAGTTGTTTTGGACAACAATGGCTTGATTCGCCATCCTGAATTGGCAGCCCTCCGCGACTTCCGCGAAGAGGATCCCACTGAAGTCAAGGCAGACCAAGCGGGCCTCAACTTTGTAAAGTTGGACGGCAACGTAGGCTGTATGGTAAACGGTGCTGGTTTGGCCATGGCCACGATGGACATCATCAAGATGGCCGGCGGAAACCCTGCCAACTTCTTGGACGTAGGTGGAACTGCTAACGCTGAGCGCGTGGAAAAAGCCTTCCGTATCATCCTCGAAGACCCCAATGTGAAAGCCATTTTGGTCAACATTTTTGGCGGTATCGTTCGTTGCGACCGCGTAGCCCAGGGTATTGTCGATGCCTACACCAGCATTGGCGAAATTCCGGTACCCATCATCGTTCGCTTGCAAGGCACCAATGCTGCAGAAGCGAAGGCCTTGATCGACGAAAGCGGCCTGAAGGTCTATTCCGCCATTCAACTCAAGGAAGCTGCAGCCCTGGTCAAAGAACTAGTCGGCTAAACGGGTGGACCGCGTTGAGATTGCCTCGGCCGGTTTCAATCTGCTTTACGCTCTCGGCATCGTCTGGAAGAAGCGTTGGGCCTGGCCCGCGGGCTTTCTAGGCTGTGTGCTAGCCGTTTTTCTCTTCTGGGACCTACATCTCTACCTAGAAGCGGTTCTCAACGCGCTGTACGCAGCATTAGCCCTCTACGGCTGGTGGACCTGGTCACAGGCCGAATCCCTTTCTTCCCATGCGCATTGGCCCGGTACTCGTCTCCTGGGAATGCTGTTGCTGCTTGTGGCGGTGGTTTGGCCCCTTGGCTATGGCTTTGACCAATGGAGCGACAATCCACGCCCGTATGCCGACGCCGCCATCTTTTCGTTCAGCGTGGTAGCAACATGGATGCAGGCACAGCGCATCTTTCAAAATTGGTACATGTGGATGGGGATCAACCTCGCCATGGTGTTTCTCTGCACGGACCGAGGCTTACTTATCTACGCGGGCTATTCCGCCATCATGTTCTTTATGGCCTTCTATGGCGCCTACTCTTGGCGTCTATCGGAGGAGCGAAGTAAAAACTAGCCGGCTGCCACTTCCAGCAACCAGGTATGCAGGTCGGCAAAGCACGCGGGACTAATCGTATGCGGCATAGGGTAGGTCTTAACCTCTAGGTTCAAGCCTTCTTTCTTTTGCGCACGCTCGTACGTTGGCAGCGAAAGACTCGCCGGAACGACCCCATCTTCGGTGCCTACGGCAGCCCAAAAGGGGAGTTTAAAGCTCTCTGCTTGGCCCGCATGTCCTTCCCATTCCCATGGAAAATAGCTCGCTATCGCCGCTACGCCACGCACCAAATGTGGGTGGTTGTATCCAATGGCGTTACTGAGAATACCTCCTTGGGAAAATCCCACGAGTATAGGGCGTGGAGACTGTGGAAACTCAGCGGCATGCCATTCCAGCGCCAACTTCACCCGTTCCACAGACGAAAACGCCTCCGGAGAATCCACCTGCCGAACGCCATTCACATCAAAACTCAGCGAATACCATGCATAGCCGCCCATGTCTAAGGGGTAGGTGGCCCGCAAGGACCGAACCGTAAAGTTCTTGGTGAGATAGGGGGCTAAGCCGTGCAAATCGTCTTGGTGGCTCGCATACCCGTGCAGCAGCCAAACTTCCTGCGCTTGCGCACGGCCGTCTTTAACCTCAGCGTAGCGGGAATCTTGTAATGCGGTAGGGGATGGGGTCATCGTTCTATGTGCCAAGTGTGATCGCCTAATAGTCGAACACTGTGCACAAATTCACCCAAACTCCGCTTGCTGCGGCTAAATTCTTCCGGGCTCAAGAGCGAAAGAACGTGTTCTCCGTCTTCGCGCTGGTACAAATGGTAAACGTGGTTGACTTCAGGCTTAAAACTGATTTTGGCCGAATAAATCCATGCCGACACCTGCTTGCGTCGCTGAATGCTTCGCGCTTGATCCGCTAGGAGCTCCATTTGAGCCCGAATTTGATCCAGCTGTAAGTCCGTCTGGAAATCCATTGCATTCAGCGAGGTGCTGCGCTGCACTCCTTCCGCCGTGGGAACAATAGGTACGCCACCCACGTGGTGTGCGTAGGGCAGCAATCCGGGTTGCTCCGCTACCTTATCCGCGTCGATGGGGTTTTCCGTTAAAGGCTTGGATTTGGCCATGGCCCAAATTTAGGCAGGAAAGAGGGCCTCAGCCGCCTTGAATCTGAAGTTAAAGATCTCCTCGAGGCGTGGCTTTACCAACCAGGGATGCACCAGACGTCCTAAAATCCCAAAGGGCAGCGCATAATGCACCCGGTCGAGCATGCGTACGCCGTTCTCTGTAGCTTCAAAGAAGTGCTCGTGGTGCCAAATTCGGTATGGGCCAATGCGCTGCTCATCCACAAAGTACTGCTGGTCTTTCACGTGGGTGATCTCCGTGGTCCACTTCATGGGAATGCCGAACAAGGGCGAAACGTAGTAATGGATGAAGAGACCTTCGTACATGCGCTCTGGCACGGCGCCTAGGACTTTAAAACCCAAATTCTTGGGCGTGATTTTGGCCAGATTGTGAGGTGAGGAGAAAAATTCCCAGGCTTGCGCTACGGAGACGGGCAGCTCTTGGGTGCGTTCGAGTACATACATGCCCTCTTAACCCTCAAGTGGCCGAATGGTTTTAGCGGCCCAGCTTGAATTCTTTGGAAACAAGATCTTTTCCGCTTGCGGCTACCAATTGGACCGACAGGCGCTTCCCATCCATCCATGTGATACGTGCATAATGGGCCTCGTTTACCACCGTATTTTTCACAAGCGATTTGTTCGCCTTCAGCTCATCTGCACTTGGGCTGTGCGTCGTGGAGGTGAGGGGGGAGGCTGTGATTTCCGTCAACAACGTTCCGTTGACGCGCTTCTGGCTGATTTCGCCGTGGTGGCGGTCTCCAGTCAAAAAGACGACGGGCATCTCTGCCCGTGCGCAGAGGGCCAAGAGTTCGTCGCGCTCTGCGGGGAAACGGCTGTAGTTTTCAAATACTTCTGCTTCGTTCAGTACCTGCGATCCAACAGCAATGAAGACTATGGATGCGTCTTTGTTGGCGTCGAGTTGCCCTGCGAGCCAGGCCATCTGCTCCTTGCCTAAAATCACCGTGCCCACCGGCCCTCGGTGCGCGCGATCGTCCAAGCCTACCATCAGGACATCCCCGTAGCGTTCTGACCATCGAATGTCGTGGTAGCGATCTACTTGTGTAGGTGTTTCTAGCCAGAATTCCGCGAAGACCTGTGCGCTTTCTCGCTTGCCCGCAAACGAGGAATCCGAATCGTTGGGGCCGTAATCGTGGTCGTCGTAAATGGCGAGCTGCCGGCTACTGCTTAGGAGCATTTGAACCGCATCCCCCTGGAATCGCTTCATGTAGGCATCCCGCATGGTGCTTTCGTTCTGCCAATCGGGCTTTTTGAAGTACAAATTGTCGCCCAGCCACAGGAAGAACTGCTTTTCTTCTTTCGCAATGGTAAGGAAAATGGATTCCGATTCGTCCGTGCGAAGGTCGGCACAGCTTCCCGCGCAAAACGTGAAGGTTTGAGCCTTCAAACTGATGGTACCCGCGAGTAGGAGGAGGGCAGCAAATTTCTTCATCCTGCAAACATCGGGTATAGCGGGCTAATCCACGTAGTATCTTTAAACCGTGCGCTACAAATCCTTCACCACTCGCTTACAATCTGCTCGTCAAGCCGCGTCTGGCTGGGAAGAGCGATTAATAGGGACGTCGGAAGAAGGACGGCCTATTGTCGCATTTGTCCAGGAAGGCAGTGGACCCCGAATTCTAGCCTGGGCCCTGATGCACGGCAACGAACCCACTGGCTATGAGGCGCTGCTTCAGCTCCTCGGCTCCAACGTGCAGGGGCACTGGTGCGTGATTCCTATCCTCAATCCAGATGGGGCAGAGGCTTTCACTCGGACGAACGCCCGAGGCGTGGACGTGAACCGTGATGCACGGGATCAAGTGTCTGCGGAAGCTAAGGCCCTTGAGGCTTGTCGAAGCTATTTTCAACCTGAGATTGCCTTGAACTTGCACGATCAACGGCCCCGATTTTATCCCGAGGGAGGTGACAAGCCTGCAAGTTTCTCACTCTTGGCTCCCAAAGGGCACCCCGAGCACACCACAGTCTCTCAATACCAAGCGCAAAGCATCTTGCACCACTGGGCCCGTGCTTTGACGGTGGCCTTTCCAGGCCAGGTTGCTCGTTTTGACGATTCCTTTTACCCGACAGCCTTTGGCGAATACTTCCAGGAGACTGGCTGTGCGACCATCACCTTTGAAACGGGTATTTCACCAGCGGATTGGGGACGAAAGACGGTGGCCCTCGCTGAAGCAGAATGCCTTCGCGCATTGGACGCCCAAGCATCCCAGTGGCTTATCGGTAAAGAATGGTCCGCCTACACCCAACTTCCTTTAAATGCAAGCCCTGCCAACGAATGGGTTATTGCGCATCCCGGCGGTCATTGCCACCTTCGAGTGCATGAGATGGTTCGGAACGGGCAGTATGCCGTGAAGTGGGAGGTAGATGCCTACCATGCCGAACAACCTACCTGGTTGCGCACGGAAACACCCACCTCCCTGGGCCACCTGGAGCTTGGTGCGGTCTTAGACGAGGCCTATTTGGCTTCGTTGGGCATATCCGCACCTGAAACAGGGCTCAAGAACTGAAGGTCTTTCCCGACAATTTCTGTCCGGTACTGAGTAGCGCCTTGCGCGTCCTGATAACTTCGGTACTGCACCTTTCCTTCCAAAGCACATAAATCCCCCTTCTTGAGGTATTTCAAGGCAAGGTCCGAAAGCGCGCCCCATACCACCACCTGATGCCACTGTGTTTCATCCCGCTTTTCTCCTTGCGCATTCTTGATGCTTTCATGGGTCGCTAGCGAGAAGGTGCATTTTTGTGATCCAGAGTCAAATGTCTTGAGTTCGGGATTCTGGCCTAAGCGACCAATTAACGTGATTCTGTTTTTCATGTTTGCCATTTGATTGGTTTTTTAATTCAATTCAAAATTTTTAATTCCTTGTTAATCAATCGTATAAATAGCGGTACAAACTGTTAAAAACGCTGTAAATAATTTTATCCATTTACAAACGACTATCTCATATGACACAAAATAAATTGCGTTCCGAACGAATAACTCATAATCAAAAACATCACCATGAAACGAAATCAAACCTATTGTTTACAGTGTGGCTTACCCCTCGTTGGACGTGCCGACAAGAAGTACTGCGACGATGGTTGCAGGAATTCCTACCACAATGCCCGAATGATGGATGCGAACAAAATTTGCAGGCCCTACCACCGAAGTTTGAAGCAGAACTACAGCCTTCTTTTTGACCACCTGCAAGCGGGCCAAAGCCTGGTCCATAAAGACGAATTGATGCTGCATGGCTTTGATCCTAAGATGAGTACCACCTTTGAATTGATGGAAGATGGAACCTTGTGCTATGGGGTGTATGATCTGGAATACTTTGAGCTGAAAGATCGCTATATCCAGATTCGGCACTGTCCTGCACCAAAGCCACCCGGTTGGGCGCGGTAAATCCGCGAATCCCCGTAATTTTGTCGGGTGAGTACTCCAAAACGCATAGGTATAGTGGGCGGCGGCGCAGCCGGTGTCTTCGCTGCCATTGCGGCTGCAGAGGCCTCACCCGACACTACGGTTCACGTCTTTGAAAAATCAGCCACCCTACTGGGGAAAGTGTTGATTTCGGGAGGGGGGCGCTGCAATGTGACCCACGGGTGTTTTGATCCCCATGAACTTGTGGCGTATTACCCACGTGGACATCGTGAGCTTCTTGGGCCCTTTACCAAGTTCGCATGTGGCGACACCATGGAATGGTTTACCGACCGAGGCGTAGATTTAAAAATCGAAGACGATGGCCGCGTTTTTCCCGTAAGCAACCAATCCAGTAGCATCGCAGATTGTCTACTTGAGTTTGCTGAGCGCGCGGGGGTTACCTTCCATTTGAGGCACGGAGTCAAGCGCATTGAAGCGCTGGAGCCAGGCTTTGTTGTACATATGGAGTCAGGGGATTCCCAGACCTTTGACCGAGTTCTGGTCGCAACCGGCGGCTCTAAAAAGATGTGGGATAACCTGCAGAGTATGGGGCACAGCATTGTTCCTCCCGTAGCATCGCTCTTCACATTTAATATTCGAGACCCTCGTTTGAAGGACTTGGCGGGCGTCTCCGTTCCGAAGGTTCGAATCACCTTGCCCGTTGGCGGTTTTGAAACTGAAGGCCCTTTGCTCATTACGCACTGGGGACTGAGTGGTCCCGCTGTCTTGAAACTGTCTTCCTTTGGCGCGCGCTGGATGGCGCAGCAGGATTACCGCTTTAACATCTTCGTGAATTGGATTCCAGATGAGGACCCTGAGGATTTGTTTGAAGAACTCAATGGCTACCGAAAAGACTTTGACTTTCAGCGCAAGCGCGTGGTTTCGAATGCCCTGTTCGGCTTGCCGCTTCGACTTTGGAAATCCCTTTGTTCGCATTCGCGCATTCCCGAAACCGCAAATTGGTCGGACTTACCCAAGCCCGTTGTGCGCCGATTGGCAGAAACACTCTCGGAATCCAGCTTTCAAGTGGTGGACAAAAGCACGTTTAAGGAAGAATTTGTTACGGCAGGGGGTGTCGCGCTAGACGAAGTGAATTTCCAGTCGTTTGAAAGCCGCCTGGTTCCTGGCTTGTTTTTCGCTGGAGAAGCCTTAGATATCGATGCGCTCACAGGTGGATTTAATTTTCAAGCGGCATGGACGGGCGCTTGGTTGGCTGGGCACGCCATGGTAGACAGTTCTTTTCAGGGGGACTAAAAAAATTTGCACAATCGCCAAATGCTAACTATTTTAGTATCCTAATTTAAATAGCATACCTATGGAACTCGCAGCTACTTTAAAAGCACTTCGCAAGAAGCACGGCTGGACGCAACAGCAACTCGCTGAGCGCGTTGGGTTGAAGCGTTCCCTAATTGGCGCGTACGAAGAGGGGAGGGCAGAACCTAAAATCGACAGCCTCCTCGCGTTCTCTCGCCTGTTTGACATCAGCATAGATGCGCTCTTAAGCGGTCCTTCTGCGCCTGCTGAAGAAGCTATTGTGGACCGCGAGCGCTTAGCCGGCCGGAAGTTGCGCGTCCTCGCCGTACCCATCGATCCCGAGACCAACCGCGAGCGCATCTCCCTAGTGCCTGTTAAAGCAGCAGCTGGGTACCTAGGTGGCTACGGAGACATTGACTTTGTTGAGGCCCTTCCTCAGTTTTCACTTCCCATTCCAGAACTCTCCTCCGAGGAGACGCGACGCGTTTTCCAAATTCAAGGGGACAGCATGCTGCCCTTCCTTCCGGGATCCTACGTGATTTCCAGCTATGTACAAGATTGGACCTCGATCAAAACGGGAGAACTCTACGTCTTCTTAACACAAGACCAAGGCGTTGTCTTTAAGCGTGCCACCAACTACATCGCCAGCAGCGGAGAAATTGAGTTGGTTTCCGACAACCCCATCTACGCGCCGTACCGCGTGCACGTTGAAGACCTCTTGGAGGTTTGGAAGGTGCAGGGAAGCATACAATGGGACTTGTCGGCCAAATTTGGAACGGAAGATGCCGTCCTACATCGCTTGGATGCCTTGCAGCAAGAAGTTCGCGCACTGCGCACAGAGCTAGGGAAGTACGTAGCCTAAGGCGATGATTCATGCACCGGCACGTTCTCCATATGGACCTGGACAGCTTTTTTGTGTCCGTGGAGCGGCTGTACGACAGTCGCCTCCAAGGCCGTCCTATTCTCATTGGGGGCACCTCTGACCGAGGTGTTGTTGCTTCCTGTAGCTACGAAGCGCGCCAGTACGGCATACGTTCAGCCATGCCCATGCGCATGGCGCGTAGCCTCTGTCCCGATGCTGTGGTTATCCGTGGAAATTCAGCGGCCTATTCCAAGCAGTCCAAGCTGGTTACCGACATCATTCGCGAGCAGGTTCCTATCCTTGAAAAAGCATCCATCGATGAGTTTTATGCCGATTTAACGGGCATGGACCGCTTTTTTGGCGCACTCAAGTTCTCCTCAGAGCTTCGTCAACGCGTCATGCGTGAATCCGGCCTCCCCATTTCCTTTGGCCTATCTGCCAACAAAACCGTTTCCAAGGTCGCCACAGGAGAAGCAAAGCCTAACAACCAACGCCATGTAGAACAAGGTGGTGAACGCTTTTTTCTGGCGCCCCTTTCGGTCCGGAAAATCCCCATGGTGGGCGAAAAGACCTATCAAACGCTTCGCAACCTAGGCGTCCAAAGCATTGGCACCCTGCAGGAGATGCCCGTAGACATGCTGTACAGCGTCTTCGGGAAGCCCGGACAGACCCTCTGGGAAAAGGCGCAAGGCGTAGACGAGAGCCCTGTCCTAGCCACTCAGGAGCGCAAATCCATCTCCACGGAGCGCACCTTTGACCAGGACACGACGGACGTGGAGAAGCTGCAGAGCATTCTGGTCGCCATGGTGGAAAACCTGGCTTTTCAACTCCGGAGAGGCCATAAGCTCACCAGCTGCGTGCGGATTAAGATTCGCTATGCGGATTTCCAGACGCATAGCCAGCAGATAACGCTTCCCTATACCGCCTCGGATGCCATCCTCATTCCCAAGGCAAAAGAGCTGTTTGCGCGTCTTTACGATCGACGCGTGCGAATTCGACTCATTGGCGTCCATCTCAGCGGACTCGTTGGGGGAGGGGAGCAGTACCACCTCTTTGAGAGTTGCGACCGAAACGACCGCCTCTACGCCGCCATGGACCATATACGAAGTACCTATGGCGACAGAGCAGTAGTTCGAGCGCTTGGAGTAGGGGCGAGGACCATTGGGCGCAGCAATCCCTTTAATGGAGAGCCGCCTCCCTTGTTGGCTAACCGAAGGCAGTAAAACCTTTAAAATTGCCCTATAGATATTTTCTATATGTATTTTTAAATAACTTATTACCAGTATTTTATATAATATTAATTAAACTATAAATTTGATAGCATCATGTGCGGTAGATACGTCCAAATAAGCCGAGTAGAAGTGGTGGAAAAGCGCTTTGGCGTGAGCGTTCCCCAACCCGAACTCTTTCCGCATAACCCCAACGTAGCCGCCAGCGAACGCGCGCCAGTCATCGCAAGCGACCGCCCCAACGAAGTCCAATACTTCCAGTTTGGATTAGTGCCGCATTGGGCCCAGAAGCCCATGTGCCTCCTCAATGCGCGCGCGGAAGGAGACCACAACCCCGAAAACCAACCCGACTACACCGGCGCCAAGGGGATCCTCCAGAAACCCAGTTTCCGAAAAGCCATACGCAGCCAGCGCTGCCTTGTACTGGCGGACGCCTTTATCGAAGGCCCTGAGGACACCAAGCTCAGCGAACCCTACCTGGTTTACTTGCGCAAGCAAGAGCGCCCCTTTGCCTTTGCGGGCATTTGGGACGAGTGGCAAAATCCCACTACCGGGGAGATTCTTCGGTCCTTTGCTATCATCACAGCCGCCTCAAATAGCGTCACACAGCGCATTCGCCACCACCGTTCGCCCGTCATTCTCCCGCGCGATGCCGAACGTGACTGGCTCTCGCTGGACACAGACCTCAGTGACATCACCGACCTTTTGGCGCCCTATCCAGGCGAGAAACTCAATGCCTATCCCATCTCTACCGCCATTAAAAACCCCCGAAACAAAGACGTCAAGATGCTCTTGCCCGTGGGAGAACGGCTGTTTAGCGAAGAGGAGTACCAAACGAAAGACGATCTCCGCTTAGAGGGCATGCGCCCCTCCTAACCATGGTGCTTTCCCATACGGCGTACAGCTTCCGATTTGGAGTGCTGGAGCCCAAAGACGTCCTTCACCTGGCCGAACTCCACGGCTGCGAACCACTCGTCCTCGCTGAAATCAACAGCACAGCCGGGATTCTACCTACCCTGCAGGCGGCTAAAATTCCCCTCCAGCCCGCCGTAGACCTTCGGCAGGGAGGGGAACGCATCGCCGTACTCTTCCCCGAAAGCCCGCTAGGCTTCCAGCACCTCAACGCCTGGCTGAGCGAAGCCCGTCCGCACCGCTTGCAGGAAGTACCCACGCTTCCAGAGGTTCGCATCCTCTATCCCTTTGCGCGCGCGCCCCAGCGTGCACTTGCCGACCACGAATGGATAGGCGTAGAGCCGGAAGAAGTGCGGCGCGCGCAACGCCATCCGTCGTACGCCCGCTGCCTCGCCTGGACCACCATGGCTTTCAGAACTACCGGAGACTACAACAGCCACCGCCTGCTTCGCGCCATGGAGAACAACACCGTGCTCAGCAAACTAACTTCCGGGGACCACCTGCCCAACGCACACCGCTGGGAGGATCAATCGGCTGTTGCCGCGCGATTCCCTGCCGCCCTCTGGGCGCGCAGCCAAGCGTTCTTGCGAACGCTTCCCCCTTGGGATGCGCAGCTCGGAAAGGGGAGTGGGGGCAAGAACCAGCAATCCTACACGGGTGACGCCCAAAAAGACCAAGCGCTGCTGCGCCACCTCTGCCTGGACGCCCTTCCGCACCGCTATCCCAAGGTCACGCGTGCCATTTTAGAGCGCCTAGAGAAAGAGCTCTCCATCATTCAGGAGAAGGCCTTCACTGCCTACTTCCTGCTCAATTGGGACATCGTTCGCTACGCGCAGAAGCAGGACTTTTTCTACGTGGGGCGGGGGAGTGGCGCCAACAGCATGGTGGCCTATCTCTTGAAAATCACCAACGTGGACCCCATTGAGTTGGACCTCTACTTTGAGCGCTTTATCAACCTTTACCGGCAATCGCCGCCCGACTTTGACCTGGATTTCTCCTGGCGCGACCGGCAGCATTTGACGGCCTACATCTTCAAGCGTTTCCCCAACACGGCTCTGCTGGGTGCCTGCAACACCTTCCAGTACCGAGCGGTGGTACGCGAGCTTGGAAAGGTCTTTGGCCTGCCCAAATTTGAGATTGACGCCCTGGCAGACGGGAAGATCCCCGGAGGGGACGAAAGCGCCCAGCGGCTCCTGCAGTACGCGCATCGACTGCACGGGCTGCCCAACCGAATGAGCATACACTCCGGCGGGATTTTGATTGCGCAGGAGCCGCTGCACGCCTTTTCGACGACCTTTTTGCCGCCCAAGGGCTTTCCCACTGTGGATTTTGACATGTACACCGCCGAGGATGTCGGCCTGCACAAATTTGACATCTTGGGGCAGCGAGGGCTGAGTAAGATTTCGGAATGCGTGGAAATCCTCAAGGAAACGCGGCCCGCAGAGGCCGCACAGCTGGACATTCACGATGTGCAGCGCTTCAAGACGGATCCGCCCAGTTTGGCCTTGTTGAGGCAGGGGGGAGCTATGGGCTGTTTTTACGTGGAGTCGCCCGCCATGCGCATGCTGATGCACAAACTGCAGACGGCCAGCTATTTAGAGCTGGTGGCGGCGAGTTCGGTCATTCGGCCCGGCGTGGCGCAGTCCGGCATGATGCGCGAGTACATTGAGCGCCACCGCGATCCCGAAAAGCGCCGCCGCGCACATCCCATTTTGCTGGACATCATGCCCGAAACCTACGGCGTCATGGTCTACCAGGAGGATGTGATTCGGGTGGCGCATTACTACGCTGGACTCAGCCTGGCAGAAGCCGACGTTTTGCGGCGGGGCATGTCCGGCAAGTACCGTTCGCGCGAAGAATTCCTGGCGGTGGAGCGCCAATTCTTCAGCAATTGCCGCGAAAAAGGCTATCCGGATGCCGATGCACGCGAAATCTGGCGCCAAATTGAAAGCTTCGCGGGCTATGCCTTTGCGAAAGGGCATTCGGCCTCCTACGCGGTGGAAAGCTTCCAAAGCCTCTACCTAAAGGCCCATTACCCCTTGGAATACCTCGTCGCCACGGTCAACAACGGGGGAGGTTTCTATCGAGCCGAATTTTACCTCCAAGAAGCCCGCCGCCACGGCGCCCACGTCGAAGCTCCCTGCGTCAACGACGGGCGAACAGACACCTGCATACGGCCCAAAAACCGCATTATTCTGGGCAGCGGACGCATTTCCGGCATCGATACAAGCGTTTGCCGCGCCCTAGATCAAGAACGCGCCCAAAACGGCCCCTTCACGTCGCTGGGGCAGTTCATCGACCGCATGCACCGCGCAGAACACCCGCTATCGCTAGACGCGCTGCTTTTGCTCATTCGGGCCGGAGCCTTCCGATTTACGGGCCAGCCCAAGCGCGCCTTGCTCTGGGAAGCCCACCACCGGCTGGGACACAAACCCCAAGCGGCGCCCAGTTTGTCGCTGTTTGAGGAGCCTGTTCGGGCATTTTCGCTGCCCAACTTAACACACCATGCCTTGGACGAAGCCTACGACCAGCTCGAACTCTTCGGATTCAGCCTCGGCCACCCCTTTGATTTGTTCACCGGCTGGCAGGGAAAGCGCAGCACCTCGGTCAAGCATTGGCCCAAGCACATCGGCGAAACCATCCAAATTCTCGGCTACCTGGTCACCGTCAAACACAGCAAGACCGTCAAGGGCGAGCACATGCAGTTCGCGACCTTCCAGGAGCACAACGGCCAAATCTTTGACACTGTGCATTTTCCGCCCACCGTCAAGCGCTACGTGCTCAAGGATCGCGGCGTCTATCTGCTCACAGGCCGAATTCAAGACGAACTCGGCTACCTCAGCCTAGAAGTCGACTTCATCGAACGCTGTCCCATGATCGCCGATCCACGCTACGCAGATTCCGGCCTCGGACATCCTGTGGTTCAAATTCCAAAAAGGCGGGCGGCGAATCCTAGGAGCACAAGGGTTTAAGGGTAAAAGGGTTTAAGGGTTTAAGAGCAGATGCTTACTCACAAACCAACTAACCAACAGACAAGCAAACCAACTTGCCAGCAAACAAACTGAACGATTTGCCTATAATATATATTATGTTAACTATTAAAGTAAGAAACCCCACCCTGTAGACGCCACACACCCAAACGAACAACCTAGCGAACCACCCTGCATAGCGCGAAACGCCTGTACTCCGGCTACCAAACTCTCTAGCAAAAAAAACGCGCCCCTTTCGGAGCGCGCTTCTTGCTTCTTGGTTGGGCCCGCTTAGAGCGCACCAATCTCATTCATGATGCGCTTCGCATCGTCGTACTTGCCGAGTTTGTAATACACCTCGCGTAATGCTTGCAGGGTCGCCTCGTCCTTGGCATTGATGCCGTAGGCTTTTTCGAAGAACACCAGAGCTTTAGACAATTCGGCGTCTTTCTCTGCGTTCAACTTGTCGTACTCCTTTTTGGCGTTGCGTGGCAAGTCATTCATTTTTTCAACCACGACGTTAGACGCTTCGATGTGCAACAAGCCCATCATGTAGACAGCGTCCAAGTACGTTTCGTCGGCCGCCATAGCCGCTTCATAGTACTCACGTGCTTTCTCCACGTTTTTCTTCTTCTGGTGGTAGATGAAGCCCGCGTTGTAGAGGTACAATGCGTTCTTGGGGTCTGCCACGAGGGCTTCCTCCAAATTAGCCAAAGCACCGTCGAAGTCTTCTTTGTCCAGGAATGACTGCAACTCCATCTTCAAGAGCTGGTCGTTGTTGGGGAATTTAGCGCGCGCAGCCTTCATCAAGGCGTCGTAGGCTTCCTGGTTCTGGGTTTCGTTGTATACCCACAAAAGCTGCGTGTAGAACTCATGCTCGGTACTCTCTGAACGCTGAGGCTCCGTAGCACGTTCGGTCTGAACGTAAAAGTCCAACGTCTTCTTGTCGGGGAAAGGATAGCGCTGGCCGTCTTCCACCAAAATGCCCGTCCACATAATGTTCTTGAACTCCAAACGGATCAGTTCCTTGTACACGTTCTCTGCCTTTTCGTAGTCCTTCAAATCCTGCGAAAGGAAGCCGATATAGCTCAAGGTCAAGGTATCCATGGTGCCCAAGCCTTTGCGGAGTTCAAACGCTGATTCATAGGCTTTTACAGCTCCCGCCTTGTCTTGCTTGTTGAAGTTCAAATCTTCCGCCATGGCAATGTAGTCTTGGCCGATGTACGGAAGCATTTCGTTCGCCTCCTTGCTGTAGCGCTGCTTCTTGCTAGCCGCTTCGTACGCAATACAATCGCTGAAGCTCTTGGCTGCCTCGTCCAAATACGAAGGTTGCGTCAAGGCTTCGTCCTTGTACAATTTGTAGTAGACCTGACCACGGTATGCGTAGTATTTGGGCATCAACTTGGGATTCTGCTCAGCTGCAGGCTGTTCGTTGATGATGGTTGTAGCCTCGTCGATGTACTTCTTGGCTTCGGTCAAATCACCACGGTCCATGGCGATTTTGGCGCTCGATACGCTGGGCGCTTGCGCAAAAACAGAGATGGACAAAACCAGAGCTCCAAAGAATGCTGTCGTTTTCATAGAGTCAATAATTGACCGCAAAGATAACGCCCGACCTTTTGGGCCGGGCGTTGAATCTACGTTTAGGTGAAAATTATTCTTGATTTTCAGGGCTTGAAGCTTCAGGGGTCTCCCCTTCTACTCCACCTTCTGCTCCCGCATCTAGCACTTCGGCCACTTCTTCATCCTCTTGGTGTGGGACTTTTGCCACCGAAGAAATCACGACGCCGGACTTCAGGTTAATGACCCGCACCCCTTGTGTGGCACGGCCCATGACGCGAACTTCTTTCATTTCCATTCGAATCATGATGCCGTTCTTGGTCGTAATCATCAAGTCATCGTCATCCGTCACCACTTTGATAGCGACGAGGTCACCCGTTTTCTCCGTGATGCTCAAGGTCTTTACACCCTTACCTCCACGGTTGGTGACACGGTAATCTTCAACAAGCGTGCGCTTGCCATAGCCGTTTTGGCTAACCACCAAGATGGACTCTTGGTCGCTATCCGTGCAGACCATGCCTACCACTTCATCGTTGTCGGTATCTAGCGCCATAGCACGAACACCGGAAGCATTTCGGCCCATCGGACGCACCTTCTCTTCGGGGAAGCGAATGGCTTTACCCGAACGCACCGCCATGAGAATCTCCATCGATCCCGTGGTCAAGCGAGCCTCCAACAATTGGTCGCCTTCACGCACAGTGATCGCATTGATACCATTGACACGTGGACGGCTGTAGGCCTCCAAAGTGGTCTTTTTGATGATGCCCTTCGTGGTACAGAGCACCACGTAGTGCGAGTTTACATACTCCTCGTCCTTGATGTCCTTCGTGTTGATGAAGGCGCGAACCTTATCATCCTGAGGGATATTGATGAGGTTAACAATGGCTTTGCCTTTGCTGGTGCGGTTTCCTTCGGGAATTTCATAGACACGGAGCCAGAAACAGCGGCCTTGCTCTGTGAAGAAGAGCATGTAATTGTGGTTGGAAGCCACGAAGACGTGTTCGATAAAGTCTTCATCGCGCGTGGTGGCGCCACGTGACCCTACCCCTCCCCGACTTTGGGTTCGGTATTCCGTCAAAGGCGTGCGCTTGACGTAACCCAAATGGGAAATCGTGATGACTACATCCTCGTCGGCAATCATGTCCTCAATGCGCATGTCGCCGCCCGCGTATTCGATTTCCGAGCGACGCTCGTCTCCATACTTGTCGCGAACTTCTATCAATTCTTCCTTGATGATCGCCATGCGCAAGTCCTTCTCATCGAGGATACGCTTGAAATAGGCGATTTGCTCCATCAATTCATTGAACTCGGCCTTGATCTTATCGCGCTCCAAGCCGGTCAGCTTCTGAAGGCGTAGCTCCAGGATGGCCTTGGCTTGGATTTCGGACAAGCCGAACTTCGTCATCAAACCATCCTTCGCATCGTCTACGGTTTTTGATGCACGAATGAGGGCAATAACCGCATCCAAGTGATCAATGGCAATCAGCAATCCCTCAAGTACATGGGCCCGCTTCTCCGCTTGGGCCAATTCATACTTCGTCCGGCGAACCACCACCTCGTGGCGATGCTCGACGAAATGGTGAATCATTTCGCGGAGGTTCAAGGTCATCGGACGGCCACCCACGAGCGCCACGTTGTTTACGCTGAAGCTCGACTGCAGTTGGGTGTATTTGTAGAGTTTATTCAGAACCACATTGGGGACCGCATCGCGCTTGAGCACATACACCACGCGCATTCCATTTCGGTCTGACTCATCGCGGATGTCGCTAATGCCCTCGAGCTTTTTCTCATTGACCAGTTCGGCCGTCTTCTTGATCATTTCGGCTTTGTTCACCTGGTAGGGAATCTCCGAAACGATAATGCACTCGCGTCCATTCACCTCTTCAATGGTGGCTCGACCGCGCACCACAATTCGGCCACGGCCCGTGTGGAATGCCTCACGAACGCCGTCGTAGCCGTAGATGATACCCCCCGTTGGGAAATCCGGCGCTTTGACATGCTGCATCAAACCATCCACGTCAATCTCCGGATTGTCCACGTAGGCAATGGTGGCATTGACCGTCTCCGTCAAGTTGTGAGGCGGCATGTTGGTCGCCATACCTACGGCAATACCGGAGGCACCGTTTACAAGCAGGTTGGGGATGCGCGTGGGAAGGACCGTAGGCTCTTCACGAGAATCGTCGTAGTTCAGTTTGAAGTCTACGGTTTCCTTGTCAATGTCCTTCACCATCTCCTCCGTGATCTTGCGCATGCGGATTTCCGTGTATCGCATGGCAGCAGGAGAATCGCCATCTACCGAACCAAAGTTTCCTTGGCCATCAATGAGGGTATAGCGCAGGGACCAGTCCTGGGCCATACGCACGGCCGTATCGTAGATCGCAGAGTCACCGTGGGGGTGGTACTTACCCATGACCTCGCCCACGACAAGGGCAGATTTTTTATACGAGCGTGAGGCGAAGTTGCCCATTTCGTTCATGCCGAAAAGCACGCGGCGGTGTACGGGTTTCAATCCGTCGCGTACATCAGGCAAGGCACGGGATACGATCACCGACATCGAATAATCGATGTAGGAGCTCTTCATCTCCTCCTCAATGTTTATTGGAATAATACGTTCAGCGTCCGCCATTTTGTCAGATTATGGTATATCCCGTAAAAATACACCCTGAAACCCGCTCAAATGCAGTGTTTACGCGGATTTAAGCCACGTTTTATGCACAATTTGATGTTTATAAATGTTCTTATCCACAGCGGTGCAACACTTGGCATTGTATTGGTTACTTTGGAAGTATGGATGAAAATTTCTCGCCACGCGTCAAAGACGTGATCGGCTACAGCAAAGAAGAGGCGTTGCGCCTTGGACACGACAGCATTGGCACGGAGCACTTGGTGCTCGGCTTAGTGCGCGAAGGTCAAGGTTCGGCCGTTGAAATTCTTTTGTCATTGGGCCTGGATTTGAGCCAATTGCGCACAAAGGTGGAAGGCCTAACGGAATTGGGAGACCCCAGTGCTTCGCCGCGGAAAAACATCCCGCTCACGCGTCAAGCGGAAAAAGCACTCAAAACAACCTTTCTAGAAGCGAAACTCTATTCCAGTGCAGTCATCCGCACAGCACACCTCCTTTTGTGCATCCTGCGCAATGAAAACGACCCCGTGACGGGTGTTTTCAAGAATATGGCGGTGGATTATGAAACGGTAAAGGCCGAATACCAGTCAAAATTTATGGAGGACTCCGATGCTTCAAGTCGAGGTAGCCAACGCCCAACAGCCTCGCTGCACGAAGACGAAGACGATGAGAGCCCAGCCGCCCGCTCAGGGGGGCGCAAGGCGAGTTCCGATCCCAAATCAAAAACACCGGTGCTCGACAATTTTGGGCGAGACCTGACCAAACTCGCTGAAGAGGGCAAGCTGGACCCTGTTGTGGGCCGCGAGGTAGAAATTGAGCGCGTGAGTCAAGTACTGTCGCGACGAAAGAAGAACAACCCTCTACTCATCGGGGAGCCTGGAGTGGGAAAATCTGCTATTGCGGAAGGCCTTGCATTGCGCATCATTAAGAAGAAAGTGAGCCGTGTGTTGTACGGAAAGCGAGTGGTCACCTTGGACCTAGCGTCTCTCGTAGCAGGCACCAAGTACCGCGGTCAGTTTGAGGAACGCATGAAGGCCCTGATGAATGAGCTGGAAAAAAACGACGACATCATCTTGTTCATCGACGAGCTCCACACCATTGTGGGGGCTGGTGGCGCTACGGGTTCTTTGGATGCCAGCAACATGTTTAAGCCTGCCCTAGCACGCGGTGAGATTCAATGCATCGGCGCAACAACCCTTGACGAATACCGCCAGTTCATAGAAAAGGACGGCGCCTTGGAGCGTCGCTTCCAGAAGGTGATGGTGGACCCACCTTCTCCCGAGGAAACGCTTCAAATTCTGCAAAACCTTCAGCCGAATTACGAAGCCCACCACAACGTGAGCTACACTCCAGAAGCCCTCGAAGCCTGTGTGCGTCTTACCGTGCGTTATGTTTCCGATCGACACCTTCCGGACAAGGCCATTGACGCCATGGACGAGGCCGGTAGCCGCGTACACATTACGAGCATTGTGGTTCCTGAAGAAGTGGCGCAATTGGAAAAAGATTTGGAAGGCGTTCGCCAGCAGAAAATGGAAGTGGTGCGCCGCCAGCGGTATGAAGAAGCAGCCAAGCTCCGCGATGACGAAAAGAACTTGGAAGCCGAACTCAGCAAAGCACAAGCCCGCTGGGAGGAAGAGCTTCGCGAGAATCGTCAGCCTGTCACTGAAGAACACATTGCCGAAGTAGTCGCCATGATGACGGGCATCCCCGTTAAAAAGGTCGCCAAGCAAGAGTTGGACAAGCTCGCCCACATGGAGGACAGCATCAAGTCCAAAATCATTGGGCAAGATGAAGCCGTAACAAAGGTGGTGCGGGCCATACAACGCAACCGCGCAGGCCTCAAAGACCCCAACAAGCCCATTGGCTCCTTCATCTTCTTGGGCCCAACGGGCGTTGGAAAAACGCAACTTGCCAAGGAGATTGCCATTCAGCTCTTTGATTCGGCCGACGCGCTGATTCGGATCGACATGAGCGAATACATGGAGAAATTTGCGATTTCGCGCCTCGTGGGAGCGCCTCCGGGCTATGTCGGCTATGAAGAAGGCGGCCAGCTCACAGAGAAAGTGCGCCGGAAGCCCTATTCGGTTGTCTTGCTGGACGAAATTGAAAAAGCCCACCCCGATATTTTCAATCTGATGCTTCAAGCTTTAGACGAAGGGCATATGACCGACAGCTTGGGACGCAAAGTGGACTTCAAGAATACCTTGATCATCATGACCTCCAACATTGGTTCGCGTCAGCTCAAGGACTTTGGTGCGGGTGTTGGTTTTGGCACGAAGACCCGCGAGGACAACGCCGATGATTTGGCAAAAGGCGTGATTGAAAGTGCGCTAAAGAAGGCATTCGCACCCGAATTCCTCAACCGAATCGACGACGTCATCGTATTCAACCCCTTGGAGAAAGCAGACATCAGTCGCATTGTGAAGATTGAAGCCGCCTCTTTGATCAAGCGCATGGCAGGTATCGGCTACGAACTTCATCTTACGGACGAGGCGGTTCAGTTCATTGGCGAAAAAGGCTACGACCCCAAGTATGGTGCACGCCCACTAGCGCGTGCCATCCAGAAATTTGTGGAAGACCCTTTGGCAGAAGAAATCGTGAAGGGCCTCGCCCACCCTGGCGACAGCATTCACTTTAGCGTGGAAGCAGATGCGGAGAAACTCAGTCTTTCCATTAAAAAGCAAGACGAAGCATCCCCGACCCGAGAGGTGAAACCTGAGAAAAAAGCAAAGAAGCAAGAAGAGGATTCGGAACCCGCTGCTGAAGCGACGGCGGAAGAAGACTTAGAGGGAAAGTAACCCAGGAATCTGCTTGACCTTGGCGTAGCGCTCAATGACTTGGTCGGCAGAGAGCATCAACTCCTTGGCCGTCACGCTCACAAAGTTTCCTTTGGAGGACTGACGGATTTGAATTTCAGACGTTTCTGAATGAAATAAACTCTCCAAGTACGCAATGTTTTCATTGCTCGCTGGGCAGACAAATTTAAACATGTAAATGCTGGGCCAAGTGTAGTTTTGCTCCAGTAAGTTTTTAAAGGCAATCGCATCCATAATGACCCCCCAAAGTAACAACGCATCTGCTCCCGTTCGTCGAATTGTTTTAACCGGTGCTCCAGGCACAGGTAAATCCACCGTGGTGCATGCGTTAGAAT